>NZ_MTEG01000009.1:0-137563 GCF_002108615.1 Klebsiella sp. YJ | reverse complement strand
CCGGGCGGCAGAACCCAAACACCGCACTTGCCCGTAGCCCCGGTCAGCGACGCGCCACCGGGGGACAAACGGTGCCAGTGCCGCAGACCGGCCATCAGCCTTCCAAGGCATCGCTCCGGGCGGCAAAACCAAATACCGCACCCGCCGTAGCCCCGGTCAGCAACGCGCCACCGGGGGACAAACGCTGCCAGTGCCGCAGACCGGCCATCAGTCCCCCAAGGCATCGCTCCGGGCGGCAAACCCAAACACCGCACCCGCCGTAGCCCCGGTCAGCGACGCGCCACCGGGGGACAAACGCTGCCAGTGCCGCAGACCGGCCATCAGCCCCCAAGGCATCGCTCCGGGCGGCAAAACCAAATACCGCACCCGCCGTAGCCCCGGTCAGCAACGCGCCACCGGGGGACAAACGCTGCCAGTGCCGCAGACCTGACCGCCGGTCGTCCGATCAAAGGTTTTTTATGTCTGCCATTGCGGGTGAATGGCAGACATAAAAAAACAACGCCACCCGAAGGTGGCGTTGCCGTGGTTAATACTGGTCTCTGTCTAACCAGTTGCCGTTCTCTATCAGCGTAAAGCCCTCTACGGGGCGCTGATAGACATACATCCATGCGCTGCCATAAGGCGTCTGGATCAGGTGACGTGCGTACTCACCGCCCTTGGTGCGCAGCGCGTCCAGTTCGGCCAGCGTTGATGCGTCAATACGATACACTTCACCATGTACTGTGCCTTCGCCAGGCACCGCGCCTGGATAGTGGCCCAGGCTGTACAGCTGATAATCGTTGACACTATGATCGCCCAGCCACTGAGCGTTGGTCATCCAGTGGCTGTTGCCTTGTTTGCGTCGTAAACTGCCGTAAACAAATATTCGCATTGCTAAAACTCAAACTGATAGAGCAAATCGAGAGCCTGGTCTACGCCAGACACCGCTTCCATATATAGCTTAGGCATCAGGCGATAGCGTAACGTCAACGTCGCCAGGGAATCAAAGATCCCTACCCCATATTTTACCTGCAGACCTGGCAGTACATAGCCGCTGACCACCACCTGGGAGGAGTCGCCCACTCCCTCGGTATCCAGCGCCAGATTGCTTACGCCAAACGTCTCGCCGATTTTACCCACAACCTGACCACTTTGTGCAACCCCCATACCAATAAGCATTGACGTCATTGCGGCACTATCGCTCTGTCCGCTGCTTAAACCCTGCCCTCGCAGCAGGTAAGAAAGCGCTTCTTGCTGCGACATGACCGGGTCAGAGAAAATCTCCGCTTTCGGCTGATCGGCCGAGCCGGTGACGCGAACGCCAGCGATCACGTCGTCTTCTGTCGCATCCGGGTTGCGAATTGCTTCGATATTCAACAACGGCTGATCCGGTGGACCGGAGAACAGCAGCTCGCCTTTACGTACGATCAGGTCCTGACCGTAGGCATGGAAGCGACCTTCCGGGATATTAATCTGCCCGTTCAGTCCCAGCCCCTGTTTATCCTGAGCCACTTTCAAATCGCCGGTCAGACGCGCTTTCAGGCCGAAGGCGCTCAGACGAACGTTGTTACCAACGTGAATCGTCAGGTTGCTGTTGATGGGAATACCGGCGCTCTGCTGCTTAATCGGCTGCAGATTTTTATCCAGCATCACTTCGTCAGACGAGACCCCAACGGCACTTTCCGGCACATCGTTGACGACGATACGCGCCCACGGAACGTCAACGCTGCCATCAAGGCTAAACAAGCTCGGGGTAGCGGTAAAGACCACATCCGGCGAAACATCCAGCCTTACCATCGGCGGCACGGTAATACGAACCCGGCTGCCTTTGGCCGCCACCTGCGCGCGCCAGTTGTCAATCTGGGTCCAGTCGGCGTTACCGCTCAGACTGATTTGGCCCTGTTTGGTATTCACGGTGCCCTGCAGCGTTGAGCGGGTGCCGTTGAAGTTCATCACCAGCTGGCTCGGCTGCATATCAAACGGCATAAAGTTACCGTCAATATCGATACCGCCCAACTGCATCTGGCCAAACAGCTGCGGGCTTTGCAGATCGCCGCCGAGGCGCAGGTTCGCATTGAGCTTCCCTTCCGCCTTCTCGCCGCGGGCGAAGATCGGGTTAATCATCGCCAGCGAGAAGTTGTTGATATTCACATTACCGCCGAGGTTGCGGCGCCCCTGCGGGTCGGTAATCTGCACCTGCCCGTCCAGCTGACCGTTGTTGGTCAGGCGAATCAGCCAACCGAGCTGCGCACGGTTGTTATGCAGCTCCGCCGTCAGGTTCAACGTATCGAAGGCCACCGGCAGCGGCGCATCGTTGACCATCTGGGTGACTTTGACATTGCGACCGTTCAGCGTCAATTTACCCTGCGGCAGCCCCTCTTTGGTGGTGTCCCAGCTGACATCCGCATTGCCGCTGAATACGCCGCTGGCCTGGGTCGCCTCCGGCATAAACGGCTTCAGCATCGCCAGATCAAAGCGGTTCAGATTCACCACTGCCCGTCCGCTGGCGCCGGCATCGATGGTCTGCGGCACGCACAGCTCGGCGTTCGGGTTAGTCCAGCAGTGTGGCCCGATACTGATTTTTTGTTCGCGATTACGGTAATCCAGCGCAATGTTGCGCGTCAGGGAAACCGGCCCTACCGGCGTCTGGAAGCGGGTATTGCTCAGCGTCCCTTTCCAGCGCTCCTCTTTACGATCGAAGCTCCCCGCCAGCGACAGCTGTCCGGAAACCGGATCGCCCTGCACTTTCAGCTGCAGGTCGTGTTGCTTCTCGTTCCCTTTGGCATTCAGCTGCACCAGGCTGATATTGACGCCCGGCTGGCTGATTCGGTCGACGCGCACATCAAGATTGCCGCCGATCTGGTCGCTGGACTTCACGTCACCCTTGACGTTGACCTGAGCGACGGTCAACTCCTGCCAGCGCAGCGCACGCGCGGTGATATCCGCCAGCAGCTGCGGCGCATCAACGGTGCCACGCACCTTCAACAGCCCTTTCGCCGTGCCGCCCAGCCCCGGCAACGCATTGTCCAGATTGGGGGCATCGATGGTGGCGTCCAGGTTCAGGTCTTTAACCCCCAGTTCTCCCTTCACCTCGGCGCTGTTCTTACCCAACGCCAGGTGCAGACCGGGGATTTTCCACTGCATGTAGCTGTTACCCTGCAGTGAGCCGCTGACATCAACCTTGTTCTGCTTAACGTTACCGGTGATTTTCAGCTCCGGTACCGACATCTGCCAGCTCCCGCCGTACAGGCTACCCTGAGTTTTAATCATCCCGTTTAGCTTCGACGGCCAGTCCGGTACCTCTTTGGCGGTGTTGATGCCGTCGAGCGTTAGCTCGCCGCGCCAGCTGATAGCCTGCTGCCAGTCCAGCAGCGCTTTCAGTTCGGTTTTCCCCTCCAGCGCCGCAACGGTCAGCTTATCGAGGTTCACCTGCCGTTCGTTCCCTTTAGCATTGAGGGTGATTTTCGCCGGCGGCAGCGATTGCCCCTTCACCGCGGTACTGAACGCCATGGTGTAGTCGGTCATCTTGCCATTAAATTTCAGCAGTACATCGTCGGCCTGGAACTGTTTTTCGCCGCTGAACGGCCAGTACAGCTGTTTACTCTTCAGTTCCATATTCAGCGGCAGTCCGGCTTCCGCCAGCTGGGCATCGGCACGTAGCGTCATCGCCACGGAACCGGCTAAATCCACGCCGATCTGCAGCTTTTTACGCATTTCGCCGCCGACGGTCAGCTTCACCTTTTCGCCTTTCAGCGGATCGATGTTCAGCGTACTGTTGAGGGTGATGTCTACCGGCCAGTTATCCTGCAGTTGCGCGGTGCCTGCGGCATTGATCTTGCCCTGATCGGAATCGATATCCAGCGTATCCAGCTTCATGTGCCCGTCGATGCTGCTGACTTTCAGCAGCATGCTGTAGACGGTCATGTCGGTATCGCCAGTGACGCGCAGCTGCTCGCCGCGGAACGACTGGATATTCAGGTTTAACGGCAGATGAACGTCGGTCATCTCCGGCAGCACCGGCTGGGAGAACAACGCTTTCATCGTCTCGCCGAGCGGTTTTTCTTCCGGCTTCGGATGGTCTATCTTCGGTTCAACCACCTGCTCCTGCGCCACTTTCGCCACTTTCGGCAACGCGATAAGCAGCCCCTGCAGCGAGGTTGGCGTCAGGGTCAGATTCTTCTCCTGCCAGTTCAGGCCGGTGGAGAAGTCCCGCACCGAAACGGCGGTATTATCAATTTTGACATTCACGTTTTGCAGCGCGATGCGGCTCAGCGTAACAGGGTACGGCGTCGAAAGATTCAGCGGCCCCGTGTCCTCTTCTTCTACCGGCGCAGAAGGCGGCATCTTACTGGTGTCGATCGCCACGTAGATATCGCGCAGCGAAATATCGTTCACGCACAGGCTGCTATCCCACAGGCACTGTAGCTTGACCGCCAGATGGAACTGACCGGCCGTAACCGCGACGCCCGGCTGGGCAAAGCGCACGTTTTGCAGCGTCAGGTCACGCCAGCCGCCGGTCACCTTGCCGATTTCCAGACCCGGGACCCAGCGGTCCGCCGCCTTCAGTACCAGATGCAGGCCGCTGGTCGTGCCGACCAGGAACGCGACCGTCCCCAGTAGCAGAACCAAAAAGATCAGTACCCCGAGGCTTATCTTCTTCCATAAACTCATAATTCAGGCCCCAGACCGATGTAAAACTGTAAACCGTGTTCGTCTTTATCGCCGACCGGCGCGGCAATATCCAGCTTGATCGGGCCAACCGGCGACTGCCAGCGCACGCCGACGCCGGCGCCGGTTTTAAAATCGCTTTTGCGGATGTCGCTCACCGCTTCGCCGCTGTCGACGAAGACTGCGCCCCACCATTTTCCGCTGACGTTGTACTGATACTCCAGCGAACCTGTCGCCAGCTTCGAGGCCCCCATCAGTTTGCCATCGTCATCCTTCGGTGAGATCGATTTGTATTTATAGCCGCGAATACTGCGGTCGCCACCGGCGAAGAAACGCAGATCCGGCGGGACTTTGTTGAAGTCATCGGCTTCAATCCAGCCGAGGTTGCCGCGCACCACAAAGCGATGGCGGTCGTAGAGCGTGCGGATCCATACATCCTGCGCCTGGGCGACGATGAAGTTAATATCCGAGCCCCACATGGTGTTGGAGTAGTCCAGCGAATAGCGCTGGGAGTCGCCCCAGGTCGGCATCAGCCCCCCCCGGGAGCGGGTACGGTTTACCGACACCCCGGGATAGATAAGCATCGTGGTGTTAGTGACGTTGGCCTGGGTAAAGTGGTCAAGGCTCCAGCGCAGATTCAGCGCGCGCTGCCAGCCGCTCGACATTTCCCAAAAACGTGATACCGCAAGGGTCGTTGAGTCGGCTTTCGTATCATTGAGGTCCGTACGCTTAAAACCGCCCTGCATCAGGTAGTATTGCTCCAGCGGGCTTTTTAACAGCGGCACCTTATAGCTGAAATCAAGCTGCTGTTCAGGGGCGGAGAGGCTGAGGCTGGAAGTCAGGCTATGCCCGTAGGAGTTCATCCACGGCTTTTTCCACGTCCCTTTGACGCGCGGCCCGACATCGGTTGAGTAGCCGACCCCGGTTTCCACGGTATTCTCTTTACGCGGGGAGACCACGCCCTGCAAAGGCAGAACTTTGGTCTGGCGGGACTTTTCAAACTGCGGCGCCACTACGACGGAGCTGAACCAGCCGGTTGCCGCCAGGCGGCGGTTAAGTTCGGCGAGATCCTGCGAGGTGTAGTAGTCGCCCTGCTTGAACGGTACCAGGTTTTGCAGATATTCATCGCGAATTTGCGAGCCTTCAAAAGTGACCGGACCAAAGCGGTAGCGCTCGCCGCTGTTGTAGTCGATATCCCAGAAGGCCTGATGACGCTCGAGAGAAACCCCAAGTTGGCTTTTGATGAATTCGCTGTCAAAGTAGCCCTTACGCAGCGCAACGTGGGTGAGCGAGCTCTTGAAGCTGTCATAATCGCCATGATCCAGGACGGTGCCGATAGCCGGGCGCTTTTTTAACAAATCCAGATAGTCACGGTCGGTGCGCGCACCGCCTCGCAGGATGACTTCCGTGCCGCCAATACGTACCGGTTCACCTGGCGTGACTTTGGCAATCAGCACCTGCCGGCCTTTTTTCGGCGGCGGACGGAGGTCGAAAACGATTGTCGGTTCGTAGTATCCCAGGGCCTTCAACCCTTCGCGAATCGCATCATCGACGCGCGCACGAAAGCGGCGATCCGGCGTCACTTCGTCGCTCTGGATCGTAGAAAGTTGAGCTCGGACGTTTTTTTCCAGCTCTCCGGATAACCCCTCAACCTGCAAACGCACGCTCGCGGCGCTAGCGACCCCGCTGACCAGCAAAAGGCTGGTGATACATAACTGGCGGATTTGTAGCACGTTTTCTCCTGAATATCCTTGTTTCCCCCCGAAGGAAACGAAAGCGCCGTTCCACGGCTTAATAAAACCCCAACAACTTAGGGTTGAAAAAGAAACGCTAAACCAAATAATTCTTATGTTTAAATCTAGACGTATCGGGCATGTTTATTGTGTAAAAAGACACGCTTCGTTACAACCTTAACCACGACTTATGTTTTGAGAGGCCAACCGTGAGTCTATTTGATAAAACGCATCTTGTCGCCCAGGCGGATGCGCTGCCAGGACGCAACACCCCTATGCCAGTGGCAACACTCCACGCTGTCAATGGCCACTCCATGACCAATGTCCCGGACGGGATGGAAGTTGCCCTGTTCGCGATGGGCTGTTTCTGGGGCGTTGAGCGTCTGTTCTGGCAGTTGCCTGGCGTCTACAGCACCGCAGCGGGCTATACCGGCGGCTATACGCCGAACCCGACCTACCGTGAAGTCTGTACCGGTGACACCGGCCATGCCGAAGCCGTACGCATTGTGTACGATCCGCAGGTCATCAGCTACGCGCAGCTGCTGCAGGTTTTCTGGGAGAACCACGATCCGGCCCAGGGTATGCAGCAGGGCAATGACCATGGCACCCAGTATCGCTCCGCCATCTATCCGCTGACTCCAGAGCAGGATGAGGCGGCGAAGGCCAGTCTGGCACGTTTCCAGGCCGCAATGCGCGACGCCAACGACACGCGCGCAATTACTACGGAAATTGCTCCGGCGAAGCCGTTTTACTACGCCGAGGACGATCATCAGCAGTACCTGCACAAAAATCCGTACGGCTACTGCGGTATCGGAGGCATTGGCGTCTGTCTGCCCCCACAGGCATAATAGCGTTTATCACTGAGGTGAATAATTAACGCTCTGGCGGCTTTACAGTCGCTTACGCTATACTACCCTGTGTTATAGCCGGTCCAGAGCCTTCGGACCGGTTTTTTATGTATTCCACTATAGAGTTATCAACTTCCCTTCCGAGGATCTGGCCTCAACGGCTGGATAAACTATGTTAAATAGTATTTTAGTTATTCTTTGTCTGATCGCTGTCAGTGCGTTTTTTTCGATATCGGAGATCTCGCTGGCAGCTTCACGTAAGATCAAACTCAAACTGCTGGCCGATGACGGCAACGTGAACGCCCAACGCGTTCTCAAAATGCAGGAAAACCCGGGCACATTCTTTACCGTCGTACAGATCGGCCTCAACGCCGTCGCCATTCTTGGTGGTATCGTCGGTGATGCGGCATTCTCGCCGGCGTTTCACAGCCTGCTGAGCCAGTACATGTCAGCTGAGCTTTCAGAGCAATTGAGCTTTATCATCTCCTTTACCCTGGTCACCAGCCTGTTCATTCTGTTCGCTGACCTGACCCCGAAACGCATCGGTATGATTGCGCCAGAAGCCGTTGCTTTGCGTATCATCAACCCGATGCGCTTCTGCCTGCTGGTCTTCCGCCCGCTGGTGTGGCTGTTCAACGGCATGGCTAACAACATCTTCCGCCTGTTCAAAATACCGATGGTGCGTAAAGACGATATTACTTCCGACGACATTTACGCCGTGGTAGAAGCCGGCGCGCTGGCCGGGGTGCTGCGTAAGCAGGAACATGAGCTGATTGAGAACGTTTTCGAGCTGGAGTCGCGTACCGTTCCGTCGTCTATGACCTCGCGTGAAAATATCATCTGGTTCGATCTGCACGAAGACGAGCAGAGCCTGAAGAACAAGGTGGCGGAACACCCGCACTCCAAATTCCTGGTCTGTAACGAAGATATCGACCACATCATCGGCTACGTGGACTCTAAAGATCTGCTTAATCGCGTGCTGGCGAACCAAAGCCTGGTGCTGACCGGCGGCGTACAGATTCGCAATACGTTGATTGTTCCGGATACGCTGACGCTCTCTGAAGCGCTGGAAAGCTTTAAAACCGCCGGGGAAGACTTCGCGGTGATCATGAACGAATATGCGCTGGTGGTGGGGATTATCACCCTCAACGACGTCATGACTACTCTGATGGGCGATCTGGTCGGTCAGGGACTGGAGGAGCAAATTGTCGCTCGCGATGAGAACTCATGGCTGATTGATGGCGGTACGCCGATTGACGACGTCATGCGCGTGCTGGATATCGACGAATTCCCGCAGTCCGGCAACTACGAGACCATCGGCGGCTTTATGATGTTTATGCTGCGTAAGATCCCGAAACGCACCGATGCGGTGAAATTCTCCGGCTATAAATTCGAGGTGGTGGATATCGACAACTACCGGATTGACCAGCTGCTGGTAACCCGCATCGACAACAAACCGACCGTGCTGGTACCGAAACAGCCGGACGCCGTGAATAGCGATAAAGAGCCGGCGTAAATTATTGGGTCGAACATAAAAGGCGGATGAAAACTCCGCCTTTTTTATTGCCCGAATGTGAGGCGGCTCACGCCCCTCAGGCGATAGCAGATTTTTACTGTTCCATAGCGAAACTTTCATGACTCCCCTCCGCGCAAAAAGGTAACTTTGCTCGCGTCTACACGATCATATTCCTGTTCAACGGGAGCGAGGATTACCATGATTGAATCAAATAAGAATTACTATATAAGCTGTCTGTTCTTCCTGTTCTTCTTTATTGGCTGGGGATGCTGCTATCCTTATTTATCACTGTGGTTAACGGAAACCATCGGCATTAATTACACTGATGTCGGCCTGGTTTATTCCTTTACTGCGATTATTGCCGTTTGCGTTCAGCCATTATTCGGTTTCATCTCCGACAAACTGGTCTATCGTAAAAACCTCATGTGGCTGCTGGCAATTATTATCACTTTATTTGCCCCCTACTGGATTTACGTCTTTGCGCCATTATTAAAAATTAACGTTTTTCTCGGGGCGCTGGCCGGCGGCATCTATATTGGTATGGCCTATGGCGCTGGTTGCGGTATTTGCGAAGCCTATATTGATAAAGTCAGCCGCGCTTCCGGGTTTGAGTTTGGTCGCGCCAGAATGTTTGGCGGTATTGGCGCGGCTATCGGTACCTTTGCGGCAGGTAAGCTCTACGGGATCGATCAGAATATGATTTTCTGGTTGGCCAGCTGCGCGGGAGTTTGCCTGCTGGTGATTGTCTGGAAAATGCAGATTAGCGCGGATAAACAGGGCGTGATGCCGGGCGGGAAAGCTTCGCCGGTCACCTTAAGCGACGCCACATCGCTGCTGAAAATGAAGAAATTCTGGTTCTTCGCCATCTATATGATTGGCGTCGGCGCGGTATATGAAACCTACGACCAGCAGTTCGCTATCTATTACAGCCACTTCTTTGAGAGCAAAGCGCGCGGCGCGGAGGTCTTCGGCTATTTAACCACTGGTCAGATTTTCCTTGATGCGGTCGTGATGTTTTTTGCCCCATGGTTCGTGAATAAAATCGGCCCGAAAAATGCTCTGCTGTACTGCGGGATGATTATGAGCCTGCGCATTATCGGTTCTGCCTGGGCAGTGGGGCCGGTATCCATTAGCCTGATTAAACTACTGCACGGTTTTGAAAGCTCGGTGCTGCTGGTTGCAGCATTAAAATATATCTTCGCCAATTTCAACCCGATGCTTTCCGCCACCGTTTACTTAATTGGCTTCCAGTTCTCTAAAAGCTTTAGCTCTATTTTTCTTTCTACCGGCATCGGCCATATGTACCAGAGCATGGGCTTTACCAGCAGCTATATCGTTCTCGGCAGTATCGCCCTGTGCTTTACGCTGATTTCATTTATTACGCTGGACAAAGCGCGCACTTTTTCCCCGCAGCCGGCACCCGTGCATTAATTCAAGGAGGTAACCTGTATGTCTGATTTATTTTATGGCGTGGCGTATTACGATGAATATATGCCGGAAGACCGGTTAGCGAAAGATATCGCCTTAATGCGCGAAACGGGCATTAACGTGGTGCGGATTGCCGAATCGACCTGGAGTACGCTGGAGCCTCAGGAAGGCGAGTATAACTTCTACCATATCGACCGGGTGCTGGACGCTATGCATGAAGCGGGGATCGCAGTGATTATCGGCACGCCGACTTACGCCGTCCCGGCCTGGCTGGCGGCTAAACATCCGGACATTCTGGTCACCACCGTCGACGGACAGCAAAAATATGGTCCGCGGCAAATCATGGATATCGTCAACCCGACCTTTCGCCGCTACGCCGAAAAGATTATCCGCACTCTGATGGCGCACGTGCAGCACCATCCGGCGATTATTGGCTGGCAGCTGGATAACGAAACCAAGCATTACGATAATATCGGCCGCTATATGCAGGAAGGTTTTGTGCGCAGCCTGCGGGAACAATATCCCGATCTCGCCCGGTTGAATAAAGATTTTGGTCTGGACTACTGGAGCAACCGCATCGATAGCTGGCAGGATTTTCCACCGGTCGAAAATACCATTAACGCCAGCCTCGCCTGCGCGTTCTCCCGCTACCAGCGCCAGCAGGTGACCGAGTACCTCGCCTGGCAGGCGGACATCGTGCGTGAATATGCCCAGCCGCATCAGTTCGTCACCCACAACTTCGATTTTGAATGGCGCGGCTACTCCTATGGCGTGCAGCCGCGAGTCGACCATTTTGCGGCGGCGCAGGCGCTGGATATTGCCGGTGTCGATATCTATCACCCGAGTCAGAAGCACCTGACCGGGCGGGAAATCGCCTTTGGCGGCGCCATTACCCGTTCGCTCAGGCAGGGTAAGAACTACTTCGTACTGGAAACCCAGGCGCAGGGCTTCGCCCAGTGGACGCCTTTCCCGGGACAGCTGCGTCTGCAGGCCTTTAGCCACGTGGCCTCAGGTGCGGCGATGGTCTCCTACTGGCACTGGCATTCGATTCATAACTCGTTCGAGACCTACTGGAAGGGGCTGTTAAGCCACGACTTCTCGCGCAATGCGACCTGGCAGGAGGCGACCACTATCGGGGCTGACTTCGCCCGCCTGTCGCCGCAGCTGGCGGAGCTGAAAGCAGAAAACGACGTCGCGCTGCTGGTGAGCAATGAAGCAATGGACGCCCTCAATCAGTTCCGCCCCGGCGATACGCAGGGCAATATTTATAACGATATTTTTCGCCGCTTCCACGATGCGCTGTACGACCACAATATCAGTGTCGATATTATCCATGATGTTAATGAGGAAACCTCGCGCTACCGCGCGCTGATCGTGCCCGGACTTTACGCCGCTGATGATGGCCTGCTTACGCGCATCAATCGCTATATTGAACAAGGCGGCAGAGCGCTGATCGGCTTTAAATCGGGCTTTAGCGATGAAAACGTCAAGGTGCGAACCGGCGCCCAGCCGGGGATTTTGCGCGAGAGCTGCGGCGTGAGCTACAGCCAGTTCACCCTGCCGGAGGAGACCACGGTAAGTTCATGCCGCGCAGACATTGATTGCAGTAAAGACAATCAGGCCGAACTGTGGATGGAGCTGCTGACGCCGGACTCCACTACCCGCACGCTGCTGCGCTATCAGCATCCGGCATGGAGCGAATATGCCGCCGCTACCGACGCAGATTACGGCCAGGGGCGGGCGATTTACGTAGGCTTCCTGCCGCAGAAAACGCTGGTTAGTCAGCTATTTGACGTCCTCACCTCTGGCCTGGATCTGCGCTCGCGCACGTCGGCGTACCGCTATCCGCTGGTGGTTAAACAGATGCGCAACCGTGACGGCAACCGCATCCACTTCCTGTTCAACTACTCCGGCGAACCGCTGGAGTTCATCAGCGAGACATCAGGCAACGCGCTGTTGAGCGGGGATGAGGTAAGCTGCGGCCAGCCGTTGCGTCTCAAGGCATGGGAATTTAGTATCATCGAAAGTTAACCGGACAGCGGCGTTCAGGCGGGAGAAACGATGGAACTGGATATCAATGAGCTACTGAACTTCTCGCCATTGATGAAGACCTTTACCTTCAACGCCTGGGTCGTCGCCGGCTTTACCCCCATCACCCGCGGGTCAAAGCTGGACTACTACATTAACCGCCCGCAGGGGATGAAAGGTTACATCATCAATCTGACTCTGCGCGGCCAGGCGCGCGCGAAAGCGGGCGATGGCTCCCTTCTGTTTCGTGCAAACGATCTGCTGCTCTTCCCGCCCGGCGTTCCCCACCATTACGGGCGGGATGAACACAGCGAGCACTGGGATCATTTATGGATCTACTTTATCCCCCGCCCCTACTGGATAGACTGGCTGAAATGGGATCAAACGAGCCACGGCATTGGCAAAACAACGGTCAACGATCCTGAACAGTTGCAAAATCTGCGCGATCTTTTCTATGAAGTCATCCGCCATCATTCCGCTTCCGCCCCGCTTTCTGAAGCGCTGGCGATGAATGCGCTGGAGCGCCTGATCCTGAGCTGCTTTCAGCGACAGCCGATCAGCAATCGCCACGCTCACGATCCGCGGATTAACGCCATATGTGACTATCTTAACGAGCATATTGCTCAGGAGATTAAAATTGAAAACCTGGCAGCGATGGTTTTTATCTCGCCTTCACGGCTGGCGCATCTGTTCAAAAATGAGCTGGGGCAAACGGTATACGCCTGGCGCGAGGCGCAACGCATTAACCGCGCGCGATGGCTGATCCAGAGTACTTCCTTGCCGCTTAACAAAATCGCCCTGTCGGTCGGTTACGCAGACCCGGTCTATTTCACGCGTATTTTCCGCAAACACAACGGCATTCCGCCGGGCGAGTACCGTAAACGCTATGCGGAAATGAAGGGGTAGGCCAGAAACATCAACGGCTCCATCAGGAGCCGTTTTTTTACCGCATAGCTATATCGTTATTCAGGTTAAGCCATCTCTGTTTGCAGACGCAGAACCTGACGATTGACTTCAGACATCACAGACAAATGCTGCTTGTCTTTAACCTTCGGGATAAGGATTTTGCCCTTATCAAACTCAAAAGCGCCAACATCCTTGATGTATAACCGTCCACGGAACAGGATCTTCACGTACTTCGCCACTTGTAGCGGATTGTAGCGTTGGAAAATTTTCATTGTTGTCTCCTGCCAGGGTTACGCTCTTGTGGTGCCACACTTGGCCCACGATTCGGGAGCGCAAATTTTAATGCCCTGAAACTATAGTCCAGAACTTCTGTAATACCCAGCATGCATAAGTTTATTTACCTTTTGATGACAATAATTAAGAACTTTCTTTTCAAACATACGTAGAAGTTAGTATAAGTCGCCGATTTCCTTCGAATATGTGCGTTAACACGCAAACTGGCACCCTGATTGCGTGTAATGCCGGGGAATCGCACTTATGCTTAAACGAGACCAAGTGGTCGGATCACCTGCATAAAAATAAGGACTCATCATGACCCTACGTAAGCTACTGGCGGTTTCCTGCCTCCTGTTCCCGCTGATGGCCTCAGCGCATAATTTTGTCGATGGCCAGCACGTCGCGCCGGTTGGCATTGCCGACCGGGGAGAATTAATTCTGGATAATGATAAGTTTAGCTATAAAAACTGGAATAGCTCGCAGCTGGCAGGAAAAGTTCGCGTGGTGCAGCACATCGCCGGACGCACGTCGGCAAAAGAGAAAAATGCCACTCTGATAGAGGCAATTAAGGCCGCCAAATTCCCGCACGACCGTTACCAGACCACCACCATCGTGAATACCGATGACGCCATTCCGGGTTCCGGCATGTTCGTACGTAGCAGCATTGAGAGCAACAAACAGCTCTACCCCTGGTCGCAGTTTATTGTCGACAGCAACGGCCTGGCCCGTAAAGCCTGGCAGCTGCAGGAGGAGAGTTCAGCGATTGTGGTGCTGGATAAAGACGGTCGCGTTCAGTGGGCCAAAGATGGCGCGCTCACGCAGGATGAAGTGCAGCAGGTGGTCGCCCTGCTGCACAAACTGCTTAGTAAATAGAGACCCGGAAGCCGGGGTTCAGGAAAGATTCACGCGGGGTATAGTCCAGAGTACGCCCCTGCCAGTCGTGAACGTGCGCCCCGGCAGCTACCGCAACGGCATGGCCAGCGGCGGTATCCCAGGTGCTGGTCGGCCCAAAGCGCGGATAAAGCTGGGCCTGACCTTCCGCCACCAGGCAGAATTTCAGCGACGAACCGATCGAGGTGGTCTGATGCTCGCCAATATGTTCCAGGTACTCCTGCAGTTCCGGATCGTTGCCGTGGGAGCGACTGATAACCACCAGCGGCGGTCGGGCATCCCGCACCTGAATCTGCTTGCGCATGCCGCATTCCTCTTTCCACGCCTTTCCGCCTTCTGCGCTATACAGCACCTTTAAGACCGGCGCGTAAACCACGCCAAGGACCGGTTTTCCTTTTTCAATCAAGGCAATATTGACGGTAAATTCACCGTTACGTTTAATAAATTCTTTGGTGCCGTCCAGCGGATCCACCAGCCAGTAGCGTTGCCAGTGCTGCCGCACCTCCCATCCGGGGGGATCTTCTTCAGAGAGCACCGGGATATCGGGCGTCAGCGCCAGCAGGCCGTGCATAATCACCTTGTGCGCGGCGAGGTCTGCCGCGGTGACCGGAGAATCATCCTTCTTGCTGGCAACGTCCATCGGCTGCTTTCCATCATAGACTTCCATGATGGCATCACCTGCAATCCGTGCAAGTTGACATACTTGTTCTAACATTCTCCACCTCATCTGGTTACAGTGGCGTTAACTCGTTGTTTTAGTTATATCGCATCGCTGCGAGTTCCGCTATCTGTGATAACGATGGCGGTTTCATGAGCCAGTTTTCGGCATGATTCACATTTCTGTAAGCAACAGGATGTACATACATTTTCTTCTGTGTCATTGCTCATAAAAAGGACGCCTCTGATGATTAAGTTTAGCGCAACGTTACTGGCCACGCTGATTGCCGCCAGCGTGAACGCCGCGACGGTCGATTTGCGAATTATGGAAACCACCGATTTGCACAGCAATATGATGGATTTCGACTACTACAAAGACGCCGCAACGGAAAAATTTGGCCTCGTGCGCACCGCTACGCTGATTGAAAAAGCTCGCCAGGAAGTCAAAAACAGCGTGCTGGTCGATAACGGCGATGTCATTCAGGGAAGTCCGCTGGGTGACTATATGGCTGCCAAAGGGCTCAACAGCGGTGATGTCCACCCGGTGTATAAGGCGATGAATACGCTGGATTACGCGGTAGGTAACCTCGGCAATCACGAGTTCAACTACGGCCTTGAGTTCCTGCACAAGGCGCTCGCCGGGGCGAAATTTCCCTACGTAAACGCCAATATTATCGATACCAAAACCGGTAAACCGATGTTTACGCCGTATCTGATTAAAGAGACGACGGTGCAGGATCGCGACGGCAAAACGCAGACGCTGCGTATCGGCTATATCGGTTTTGTGCCGCCGCAAATCATGACCTGGGATAAAGCCAATCTCAGCGGCAAAGTGACCGTCAACGATATCACTGAAACCGCGCGTCAGTATGTGCCGGAAATGCGTGAAAAAGGCGCAGATGTGGTGGTGGTGGTCGCACATTCGGGACTATCTGCCGATCCTTACCACGCGATGGCGGAAAATTCGGTGTACTACCTCAGCCAGGTGCCCGGCGTGGATGCCATTATGTTCGGCCACGCCCATGCGGTGTTCCCGGGGAAAGATTTTGCCGGCATTCAGGGTGCGGATATCGACAAAGGCACCCTGAACGGCATCCCGGCCGTGATGCCCGGTATGTGGGGTGACCACCTTGGCGTTGTCGATCTGGTGCTGAATAACGATGCCGGTCAATGGCGGGTCGCTCAGGCCAAAGCCGAGGCGCGCCCTGTCTATGACGCCGTGGCGAAAAAATCCCTGGCGGCGGAAGATACGCGGCTGGTGCAGGTACTGAAAGCCGATCATGACGCCACCCGCGAGTTCGTCAGCCAGCCCATCGGCCAGTCTTCAGACAACATGTACAGCTACCTGGCGCTGGTCCAGGACGACCCCACCGTGCAGGTCGTGAACATGGCGCAGAAGGCCTATGTTGAACACTTTATCCAGGGCGACCCGGATCTGGCGAAGCTGCCGGTGCTTTCCGCCGCCGCGCCGTTTAAAGTCGGCGGCCGTAAAAACGACCCTGCCAGCTTCGTTGAGGTGGAAAAAGGCCAGCTCACCTTCCGCAATGCCGCCGACCTGTATCTCTATCCCAATACCCTGGTGGTGATGAAGGTGAGCGGTAAAGAGGTGAAAGAGTGGCTGGAGTGCTCCGCCGGGCAGTTTAATCAGATTGACCCCAGCAGCAGCAAACCGCAGTCGTTAATCAACTGGGACGGTTTCCGTACCTACAACTTTGATGTGATTGACGGCGTAAACTACCAGATTGACATCACCCAGCCGGCGCGCTACGACGGCGAGTGTCAGATGATTCACCCGCAGGCAGAACGAATTAAGGATCTGACCTTTAACGGTAAACCTGTTGACCCCAAAGCCACCTTCCTCGTCACCACCAATAACTACCGCGCCTACGGCGGTAAATTTGCCGGAACCGGCGATAGCCACATTGCTTTTGCCTCCCCGGACGAGAACCGTTCGGTACTGGCGGCATGGATCGGCGCAGAGTCGAAAAAAGCGGGCGCTATCCACCCGGCCGCCGACAACAACTGGCGGCTGGCCCCGATTCATAGCCCAGCGCCGCTGGATATCCGCTTTGAAACCTCTCCGGGTGCAAAAGCCGCGGCATTTATTAAAGAGAAAGCGCAGTACCCGATGCATCAGGTCGCTACCGACGATATCGGTTTTGCGATTTACCAGCTGGATTTGAGTCAATAACGAATTGCACTTCCCGCTCGCGCTGCGCTTAGCGGGGCGACAAAGCAGGAATACAACGCGCGGCGACAGGCCGGATCAGCGACTGCCGCCGCGATCCGGGCTTCTCCGGTCAGGCAACGTCCTGCTCGTGGTTTGCCAGAATCACGGGCAGATTCAGCTCAATCCAGTCGGCCAGCGCCGCCACTTTCTCACTGACCTGTTCACCGAGCGGGGTCAGACTATACTCTACGTGCGGCGGTACCACCGGATACGAAACCCGGTTGATAAAGCCATCCTGCTCCAGCGCCTGCAGCGACTGTGCCAGCATCTTTTCACTGACGCCGCCCATCTTGCGGCGTAAATCGCTGAAGCGATGGGTTCCCGTACGCAGAGCGATCAGGATTAACACTCCCCAGCGGCTGGTCACATGTTTCAGCACGTCACGTGACGGGCACTCTTCCGCAAACAGATTACCGTCGCGCATCTGTTCGCTTAGCGTCGGATTCGCCATTTTCATACTTACCTTTTTGTACGTACTTACTAAAAGTTAGTTAAGGTGTTAGCTTATCACAACTGTCACGCAACACGAAGGAGAATACTGATGATCGCGATTACCGGCGCCACCGGCCAGCTTGGCCACCTCGTCCTACAAAATCTGTTAAAAACCACGGCCGCCAGCCAGATTGTGGCCATTGTGCGTAACCCGGCAAAAGCCGAAGCGCTGAGCCAGCAGGGTATTGTGGTTCGCCAGGCCGATTATACCGACGAAGCGGCATTGACCGCCGCGCTGCAGGGCGTGGATAAACTGCTGCTGATCTCCTCCAGCGAAGTCGGTCAGCGTACCCCGCAGCACCGTAACGTCATTCATGCCGCCAAAGCCGCCGGGGTAAAATTTATCGCTTACACCAGCCTGCTGCATGCCGATAAATCCCCGCTTGGCCTGCACGTTGAGCATGTTGAAACCGAGAAAATGCTCGCCGAATCCGGTATCCCTTATGCTCTGCTGCGCAACGGCTGGTACACCGAGAACTATCTAGCCAGCGCGCCGCCGGCTCTTGAGCATGGCGTGTTTATCGGTGCTGCTGGTGACGGCAAAATCGCCTCGGCGACCCGCGCCGATTATGCCGAAGCCGCCGCACGCGTTATCGCGCAAGAGGGACATGCCGGGAAAGTGTACGAGCTGGCCGGCGATGAAGCCTGGACCCTGAGCGAACTGGCTGCCGCACTGAGCAAGCAGAGCGGTAAAAACGTGGTGTATCAGAACCTGAGCGAAGCCGATTTCGCCGCTGCGCTGAAGAGCGTCGGCCTGCCGGCAGGGCTGGCGGATATGCTCGCCGACTCCGATATCGGCGCGTCTAAAGGCGGTCTGTTTGACGACAGCCGTACCCTGAGCGCGTTGATTGGTCGCCCGACGACGCCGCTGGCTGAGAGCATCAAAGGCATTCTGTAACGGTTACAAAAAGGTTAATTTTTGTAGCTTCCCGGCGGGTCATCCCCAATAATAAAAGGATATCCGTCGGGAGAAACGCAATGCAGGGCGTACCGGAACAGTTCAACGATGAGAGAGACAGCGCGCGCTTTCGCCATCCGGCGCAGCTGCCCGGCGTTGAGCTGTACCATGCCCATATCTCCCGCTACGCTTTCGAACCCCATACCCATGAAGCCTTCGGCATCGGTGCGATAGAGCTCGGCGCCGAGCGTTTTCGCTATCGCGGCAGCCAGCATGTCGCGCCGGTTAACTCCATCATTACCATGAACCCTGACGAACTGCACACCGGAGAAGCGGCCACCGCCGACGGCTGGCGCTACCGTATGGTCTATCTGGAGCCGCAGATGCTGGAAGAGGTCACCGGCGTGCGCCACTGGTGGTTCAGTGAGGTGGTTCGTCAGGATCCGCAGCGCTCGCAGCGGCTCTGTCAGCTTATTTATGGCTTATGGCATACCGACGATCCGCTGGCTCAGCAGGGTCTGTTGCTCGACGTGATCGATACCTTCCGCCCGCTGGCCCATCACGCCCCGGTTATCGCGGAAGCCGCCCACCGTTTCGAGCGCGTACGCGATTATCTGCATGACAACTATATGCACGCCGTTTCCCTTGATGAGCTGGCGCAGGTTGCCGCCCTGAGCCCGTACCACTTTCAGCGCCAGTTTAAGGCGCATTTCCACGTCACGCCCCATCAGATGCTGATGGCCATTCGCCTGTGGCGCGCCAAAGCCTTCCTCACCCACGGCATGCCCGCTGCCGAAGTGGCCGCCGCCACCGGTCTGACCGATCAGTCACACCTGACCCGCGCCTTTACCCGCCGCTACGGCATCACCCCGGTGCGCTATCAAAAGCAGGTCGCCCGGCGCTAATGCGCAATCTCATACAATATTCCCGACGCGGCCTCTTCTACACTTTAGCCAACTGAAATCGGTACGGATGGCGTGATGATTAGTGGTGTGTTGTATGCCCTGCTGGCGGGGATGATGTGGGGGTTAATATTCGTCGGCCCGGTGCTGGTACCGGAATACCCGGCGGTGCTGCAATCCATGGGACGCTATCTGGCGCTGGGGCTGATTGCCCTGCCGCTGGCATGGCTCGGTCGCGCGCGACTGCGACAGCTTTCCGGACGAGACTGGTGGACGGCGCTGGGGCTGACCATGATGGGCAATCTGATCTATTACGTTTGTCTCGCCAGCGCCATTCAGCGCACCGGTGCGCCGGTATCGACGATGATTATCGGCACCCTGCCGGTGGTGCTGCCGGTGATGGCTAACCTGCTCTACAGCCAGCGCGACGGTAAGCTACCGTGGCGACGTCTCTTTCCGGCGCTCTCCTGTATCGCTGTCGGCCTGGTGTGCGTCAATATTGCCGAACTGCGCCAGGGACTGCCCAATTTCAGTATCTGGCGCTACGGTTCCGGTATTGGTCTGGCGCTGATATCGGTGGCCTGCTGGGCCTGGTACGCGTTGCGCAATGCACGCTGGCTGCGGGAAAACCCGGATAAGCATCCGATGATGTGGGCGACGGCGCAGGCGCTGGTGACGCTACCGGTCTCGCTGGCCGGTTATCTGATTGCCTGCGGATGGCTGCATGCCCAGCAGGTCGACTTCCCGCTGCCCTTTGGCCCACGTCCCCTTATCTTCGTGACGCTGATGCTGGCCATCGCGGTCCTCTGCTCCTGGGTCGGCGCATTGTGCTGGAATATCGCCAGCCAGAAGCTGCCAACGGTCATTCTCGGGCCGCTCATCGTCTTCGAAACGCTGGCGGGCCTGCTGTATACCTTCCTGTTACGACAAAGCATGCCGCCGCTGCTGACGCTCAGCGGCATCCTGCTACTGGTTGTTGGCGTGGTCTACGCGGTCTGTTCGCGACCACAAAAACCGGTGGTTGTGGCGCGGGTCTGCGAGAATAAAAAATAGCCTGGTATCCGAAAGGGGTATTTCCTTGCCAATAAGATGCATTTAATATGCATCTTATATTTTTAAAGACGAGGTATTCGCTATGGCTTTTCGTGACCAACCTTTAGGCGAGCTGGCGCTGACGATTCCGCGCGCCTCCGCGCTGTTCCGTAAATACGATATGGACTACTGCTGCGGCGGCAAACAGACGCTGGAACGCGCCGCAGCGCGTAAGGAGCTGGACGTCGCGGCGATCGAAGCCGAGCTGGCCAGACTGGCGGAAGAGCCGGTAGAGAAAGACTGGCGTACCGCACCCTATGCCGAAATCATCGACCATATCATCGCTCGCTACCACGATCGCCATCGCGAACAGCTGCCGGAGCTTATCCTGCAGGCCAGCAAAGTTGAACGGGTGCATGCCGATAAGCCCAACGTGCCGAACGGCTTAGCCAAATACCTGACCATGCTGCACCAGGAGCTCTCCAGCCACATGATGAAAGAGGAGCAGATCCTGTTCCCGATGATCAAACAGGGCATGGGGACTCAGGCCGCGGGTCCCATCAGCGTCATGGAAAGCGAACACGACGAAGCGGGCGAGCTGCTGGAAGTGATTAAGCACGTCACCAACAATGTCACCCCGCCGCCGGAAGCCTGCACCACGTGGAAAGCGATGTACAACGGCATTAACCAACTGATCGACGATCTGATGGAACATATCAGCCTGGAGAACAACGTTCTGTTTCCGCGTGCCCTCGCCGGAAAATAAAAAAGGCGCCCGCAGGCGCCCTCGACATTGTCAGTCTTATTGGCCACCCCGGTGGCCTTTTTTATGACGGACGTCCTGTCCGTCCCCCTTCGGGCCGTTGCAAGCAACGTTAAAAATCTCTCCCGAAGATTTTTTTATTTCGCCAGACGTTTCTTACCGGCGAAGAACCAACCCGCCGCCAGCAGAACGAACCACAGCGGGGTGACGATCAGCGCTTCGCGCGTATCGGCTTCCAGCGTCAACAGCACCAGCACGAAGACGAAGAACGCCATACAGACCCAGCACATCAGTTTACCCAGCGGCATCTTATATTTGGACTGCTCATGCAGATGCGGACGCTTTTTGCGGTAGACCAGGTATGAGCACAGAATAATGGTCCAGACGAACATAAACAGGATCGCAGATACCGTGGTAATCATGGTGAAGGCGGCAATCACGCTCGGGTTCACCATCAGCATCACCACGCCGCCCAGCAGGCACATGCAGGAGAAGGTCAGCCCTTTCGCCGGTACCGCACGTTTCGACAGCTTGGCGAACATCGACGGCGCCTGACCATCCTGCGCCAGGCCGAACAGCATACGGCTGGTTGAGAACACACCGCTGTTAGCCGAAGAGGCGGCCGAAGTCAGCACCACAAAGTTAATCAGGCTGGCCGCCGCCGGCAGACCCACCAGGACAAACAGTTCGACGAACGGGCTCTTGGTCGGCACCACGGAGCTCCACGGCGTCACCGACATAATCACGATCAGTGCGAAGACGTAGAACATAATAATACGCAGCGGGATGGAGTTAATCGCGCGCGGCAGGGATTTTTCCGGATCTTTGGTTTCTGCCGCAGTGGTCCCTACCAGCTCAATACCGACGAATGCGAAGACCGCGATCTGGAAGCCGGCAAAGAATCCGCTGATCCCTTTCGGGAACCAGCCGCCGTCATTCCACAGATGGGCAAAAGAAGCCTCCACGCCGGTCGGCGATTTGAAATGCATCATCACCATCACCAGGCCGACAACAATCAGCGCCACAATGGCGACGATTTTGATCATCGCGAACCAGAACTCCATCTCACCGAACATTTTCACGGTGGCAAGGTTCAGGCTCAGCAGCAGCAGGATAACCGCCAGCGAAGCGACCCAGTCGGAAAGTCCAGGGAACCAGAACTGGGCGTAGGCGGTAATCGCCACCACGTCGGCCATCCCGGTCACCACCCAGCAGAACCAGTAGGTCCAGCCGGTAAAATAGCCTGCCCACGGCCCCAGAAGGTCGGCGGCAAAATCACTGAACGATTTATATTCCAGATTCGACAGCAGTAATTCGCCCATCGCGCGCATCACGAAAAACAGCATAAAGCCGATGATCATATAAACAAAAATAATGGATGGCCCGGCGAGGCTGATGGTTTTGCCGGACCCCATAAACAGCCCCGTCCCGATGGCGCCACCAATAGCAATAAGCTGAATATGTCGATTCGTGAGATTTCGCCGTAGCGATTGTTCAGTCGGAGCCTGCTCTTCGGCAGCGACTTTAACCTGATCTACCATGTGATTTTCTTCCTGTTGTACCTGTCTGTGTTGTTCAGGCTCTGATGGCCCGTCATTTGTCATTACCCTGAAAAAGGGTTTATCGATATTAGGTAAGAATCGGAGGGATGAATACTATGATTTAGATATAATGTTAATTTTATGTTTAAAGTGAGTGTTATATCACTCCTGAAGCGCGAAACAGCTCACAAAAATACACCTAAAAAGGCTGAGCGCAACATAAAATTCCAGCAAACTCCTAACTTAAGTATTTTGCGCTATTTTTAGTCGCTCCCTCCCCCTGAAGGGAGAGGAAGCACCTGCTGATTAGATAATATCCAGCAGTTCAACTTCAAAGATCAGGGTGCTGAACGGAGGAATAGAAGCACCTGCGCCGCGCTCACCATAGGCCAGGTTGTGCGGAATAGTCAGTTCCCATTTGGAACCCACCGGCATCAGGGTCAGCGCTTCAATCCAGCCGCCGATCACGCCGGTCACCGGGAACTCAGCCGGTTCACCGCGAGCCACGGAGCTGTCAAATACGGTACCGTCGATCAGTTTACCGGTGTAATGCACGCGGACGCGGTCGGTACGCGCCGGGATCGCGCCTTCACCCTGGGTCAGAACGCGGAACTGCAGACCGGATTCGGTGCTGTTCACGCCTTCACGCTCGCGGTTTTCATCCAGGTATTTCTGGCCATCGGCCGCCATCTCCTGGAAACGTTCGCGACGTACCGCGTCAGCACGTTCGTGGATTTCACGCAGCGCGCGGTGAACGGCTTCCACCGGCACCTGCGGCTGATTGCCTTCCAGCGCATCGGCAATGCCGGCAACCAGTGCTTCAGGCAGCAGCCCCTGCAGGCCGGATTCGCTCAGCTGTTGTCCAACCTGCAAGCCGATACCGTAACTTGCCTGCGCTTCAATAGTGTCAAAAGTCGGGGTTGCCATCTTCTTTCCTTATTTTTCGGGGGGAAAATTTCATACTCGACGGATTCCAGATAGCAAAAAGGCGGCATGCAGATGATTCACCGGCAGGACAGGCCACAGTGTGGCCAGTGCAGGCAGGCGCAGCCAGCGCATCAGCAACTCGAAAGACGACGAGCGTAAAGTGGTGGGCAGCATATCAGCCATCGTCCGATGGGTAAAACTTTGTCGCGGAGATGATGACAAATCTGAGGGAAACAGAAACAATAGGAGATATCAGGTTAACCTCACGAAACATATCTTTGTCTCGGCCATCAGGAAGTTAGCCATCTATACTCTACGGAGAGCAGGATAAAAATATGCGGAGCAGGAGGAAAGCCATGCCCGGGCGCTTTGACATCACACCTACCCTGGCGAAGATCTGGCACGCCCCGGATCATATTCGCATTATGGATCCGCTGCCGCCCATGCACCGCCGAGGCATCATTGCCGGCGCATTGCTGGTGATTATCGGCATACTGCTCCCGTCAGAGGAGAGCAGCAGCCCGGTACAAAGTGGCCGCGAAGCCAATATCGACCTGCAATCGCAGTCCCAGCCACAATCTTCCCAACAGGCCATGCCGCTGCCGCCGATTACCACTACGCCGACGGTGAATGACGCCGATCAGATGGCGCCGGTGGCGCCGGAGCCGGTTCAGGACGAACCGGTGGATCAGGGACAGAGCCAGGCCTACTCTCAGCCGCAGCAGCAACAGCAGCAGTCGGCCCCGGGGATTGAGCAGCAGTGGCGTACCTACCGCATAGAAGCGGGTAAAACCCTGGCCCAGCTGTTCCGCGATCATAATCTGCCGCCAACCGACGTCTATGCGATGGCGCAGGTAGAAGGTCCGGGCAAACCGCTCAGTTCGCTGCAAACCGGGCAGACGGTGCAAATTCGTCAGAATGCGAATGGCGTCGTGACCGGCCTGACAATTGATACCGGCGGCGGACAGCAGGTGCTGTTCACCCGTCAGGCGAACGGCAGTTTTATTCGCGCGCGCTAATCGCCGCCAGGAATCCACTGGTCATGCCGGGTATCATGCCCGGCCTGCGCAAAAGCGCCCTCTCACTCCCGTCTCCTTCTTCCCGCTTCATTTGGTACCGCGTCGCGTCCGCTCATATCAACGCCTCCCGATCAAAGGATGGGTCATTGACGGCCTGATATTGCAATTGTGTCAGAAGAGAACAACAGAAGGGGAATGCAGAAAAGCAAAACGCCGGCACAAGGCCGGCGTCTCGACGCGAACTGAGTAAAAAATTACTCAGCTACAACGTTAACAACCAGTTTCGCGAAGACTTCGCTGTGAACCTGGAAGTCCACTTCGTGCTCACCGGTGGTGCGCAGAACGCCGTTCGGCAGACGAACTTCGCTCTTAGCAACGGCAACGCCAGCTGCAGTTACAGCGTCAGCGATGTCGCGGGTACCGATGGAACCGAACAGTTTACCTTCGTCGCCAGATTTAGACGCGATGGTAACGGTGCCCAGTGCGTTGATTGCTTCAGCACGTGCGTTAGCAGCGGCCAGAACGTCAGCCAGTTTGGCTTCCAGTTCAGCGCGGCGCGCTTCGAAGAATTCAACGTTTTTCTTGGTAGCAGGAACAGCTTTGCCCTGTGGTACCAGGAAGTTACGAGCATAGCCCGCTTTAACGTTAACCTGATCACCCAGGCTACCGAGGTTTGCTACTTTATCAAGCAGAATAACTTGCATTACCTTATCCTCTCAAAGTCGTATTAATGGACCGTGACCGATTACTGATGACGATCAGTGTACGGCAGCAGGGACAGGTAGCGTGCGCGTTTGATAGCGCGAGCCAGCTGACGCTGATATTTTGCACGGGTACCGGTGATACGGCTTGGGACAATCTTACCGCTTTCGGTGATGTAGTTTTTCAGCGTTGCGATATCTTTATAGTCGATCTCTTGAACGCCTTCCGCGGTGAAACGGCAGAACTTGCGACGACGGAAATAACGTGCCATTTGGCTAGTCTCCAGAATCTATCAATTCAATCTGCTCGGCATGCAGAACCATTTTGCTCAGGCCGTTCTTTGCCTTGTGGCAAGAGATGAACCCCTGAACGGTCACTGCGCTACCGACCGTTATACTGTGAGTAATGGCCTGGTTCTCGTGTCCGCTAATAATCACGGGCATTTGACACCATGCCTGCCGGTGAAAACCGGCTTCCTCCTGCACTGAACGATGCTCAAGCACGAACTGGCAGTGTGGAATTCCTGACGGGCTGACCTTACGAAGTGGCGTCCTGCAAACAATGCCGGACAACTCCAGACGATTGGTCATCAGGATTACTCTTCAGAATCCCCAGCTTCAGAATCATCTGCGGTTTCGTTTGCGAAATCTTCGCGACGCTCACGGCGCTCGTCTTTCGCTTTAACCATCGGAGATGCTTCGGTAACAGCGTGCTTAGTACGCATTACCATGCTGCGGATAACGGCGTCGTTGAAGCGGAAGTTAGTTTCCAGCTCATCGATCGCTTCCTGCGGAGCTTCAACGTTCAGCAGAACGTAGTGAGCTTTGTGCAGTTTGTTGATCGGGTAAGCCAGCTGACGGCGGCCCCAGTCTTCCAGACGGTGGATCGTACCTTCTGCTGCAGTGATTGCACCAGTGTAACGTTCGATCATACCCGGAACCTGTTCGCTCTGGTCAGGATGGACCATAAAAACGATTTCGTAATGACGCATCGAATTGCTCCTTACGGATTATTCAGCCTCCTGTCTGGGTCAGCCGCGGCCCATGGAGGCAAGGAACGTGTTAAAGGGCGGCCGAAAAATTGACGCGTCATTCTACTTTCGCAGCCCTGGGAAGACAAGCGAATTGCGCAAATAATTCGCACTAACCGCTAAGCCGCGCTAAGTCAGTGATTTAAAATTAATCAACGGCACCAGCGACACTTTTTTGAACAACTACATCAGAAATGGTCGCGATACCCGCGGTAGCCAGAGATTACACTTATATCAGAGCTATCGCTAACCCAGGAGGATCCCGGATTTAACGCCATCATGGTCGACAGAACGTCAGGAGCGTAGAGTATGAAATACATCATCATTGCCGCTATGGCTGCGCTTTTACTGAGCGCCAACGCGCTCGCAGCCATCAAGATCGATGGGCGCCAGGCACGCAACATGGACGATGTGCAGAGCCTGGGCGTTATCTATATCAACCATAATATGGCGACTGAGCAAGAGGCCGATCGGGCACTTAATCAGCTGAGCGATGCGCAAGGCGCAAAATATTTTCAGCCGATCCTGATTCACGAACCGGAAAGCAACGGCGTGATTCATGCCAGCGCAGCCATTTATCGCTAATCCCAGGTTTCCCTGCGCCTCCCGAGCGGAGGCGCTCCCCCTGCCTTAGGGCCGGCGTCAACCTCGCGCTTAAAGATTCTGCTGGAAGAACGCCACCGTCGCCGCTAACGCCTCCGGCGTTATCCGGTGGCGAACCCCTTTTTGCCAGACGCACGTCAGGTGAGCGTCCAGATTGTTTTGCTGCAGCGCCTGCTGAAGCCGGAACGTGCCATCGGGCGGAACCACATCGTCTTCATCACCGTGCCAGAGCAATAGCGGTCGGTTAGCCAGGGTGTCGAGCTGACGGGAGACGTCCCATTCCGCCAGCTGTTCGGCACTGACGGCGTGCGAAGGAAACAGACTCTGTGACAGCTGCGTAAAATAACCGGAGCCCATCAGGCAGGCGACGCTTTTTATATCCGGATGATGGGTCATTATCCCCAATGCCGTCATACCGCCCATCGATGCCCCGGCGACCGCCAGCCTCTCCCCTTCAACCCACCCCTGCCCGATAACCGCCTCGCGCAAAGCCGGAAATTCGGCAAAATTTTGCAGTAAAATCGGCCAGAAGCGCTGCATCCGCCCGCGTTCATCGCCCTCGTAACGTGCACCATGTTCCGGTGCATCGGGCATAATGACCCGAAACCCGGCTTCCGCCAGCGCCACGGCGAAGTAGCTGTACACCAGCTTCGACGAGGTAAAACCGTGATAAAAGATGATACAGGGCAACGGCTTATCCAGCGCATATTGCGGGCAGGCATGTAGCACTTCGCCTCCCGCCAGACGACGTATTTCGAGAGCAATCATTGACCATCTCCTTTCACTCAGGTCGCGGTGTGTCATGGGCTGATATATTCAGCAAGAAACCAGGTTCGCCATGATTCATAATGTTGAGAACTCGGTTACGCTTTCACGATATTTTCATTCGAAAATCGCGTCAGAGATAACACTTCGGGAACATTCCCCGGAAATGACATTCAGGCTACCACTACACTATGACTATCAGGAAACGAGATATGGTTATGCGCAGGTTAACACCGTGGTTTCTGGCTATCGCACTGAGCGGTTGTAGTGCCCTGCAGGGGACGCCAGAAGCCCCGCCACCCGCAACCGACCATCCGCAAGAGATTCACCGTAACCAGACGACAGGGCTACAGAAAATGGGGACGGTGAGCGTGTTGATGTACGGTTCGCCGATGGATGTCGAAGCGGCGTTGAAAACGAAAGCAGAAACGGCTAAAGCGGATTACTACGTCATCATCATGATTGATGACACCATGGTTCCCGGCCAGTGGTATTCGCAAGCGATTCTGTACCGTAAATAGCGGTACACCGTCTTTTAGCCAGTTTTACACTGCTTTGCGTCCATTCACGTTTTCCTGTGCATAATAACGTTCGGCCAGCCAACCTGGCAGGACGTTAGCAACGGACTGCCCTCGGGACTACGTGAAATGGAGCTGACGATGAAACGATCTTTTACCCTACCTGCGCTGCTGCTGACCACAGCAACAGCAAACACCTCCGCACAGTCAGCGGAATTCGCCAGCGCGGACTGCGTCACCGGCCTCAATGAAATTGGCCTGATCTCGGTCAATAATATTGCCGGTAGCCAGCAGGACGTTGAGCATGCCATCGCCGTAAAGGCCGATGAACAAGGCGCATCGTGGTATCGCATCGTCCAGATGTACGAGGATCAGCAGCCGGATAACTGGCGAGTCCAGGCCATTCTTTACGCCTGAGGCGCCTGACGTCCACGCCCCATCGCACGTAGCAGTAAATCCTCCAGCGTCGGCTCATCCAGCCGCATACCGCCGCGCGTGTCGAGCATCATGCGACACCAGGCCTCCGCCAGCGGCGGCGAGGCGTAGCGTAGCATCTGCGCACCGACGCCGAGCATATAAACCCGGCGGGCTATCTCTCTGCCCTGCTCTTCCGCAGGCCGCCGTAGCAGCTGTTGCAACTGCCGCCACGTACGGTCGAAATGGCGGTTTTGCCCTTTCACCTCTGCGCACTCCGCGGCCAGCAGCTCCAGCGCCGCCGGATGTTTACCCAGTACTCGCATCACGTCCAGGCACATGATATTGCCTGAGCCTTCCCAGATGCTATTGACCGGCATCTCACGATACAGGCGCGGCAGCTCGCTCTCTTCACAGTAGCCAATCCCGCCCAGCACCTCCATCGCCTCAGCGACAAATGGGATCCCGGATTTGCAGATCGCAAACTTCGCCGCCGGCGTAAATAAGCGGGCCCAGAGGACCTCTCTGGCATCATCACGGCTATCCCACGCCCGCGCCAGACGGAATAGAAAGGCGGTCTGCCCCTCAAGGCGCAGCGCCATCTGGCCCAGCACCTGCCGCATCATCGGCTGATCGACCAGATTCTTACCGAATGCCTGGCGCTGCAGCGCATGATAGAGCGCCACCGAATAGGCCCGACGCATTAATGCGTGGCTGCCGAGCGCACAGTCGAAACGGGTGAGCCCGCCCATTTTGAGGATTTGCCGAACGCCATCGCCCTCTTCGCCCACCAGCCAGCCGCAGGCTTCAAAGAACTCGACTTCGCTGCTGGCATTCGAGCGGTTGCCGAGCTTATCTTTCAGCCGCTCCAGATGCAGCGCATTGCGCTGACCGTCGGGAAGCAAACGGGGTACGAAAAAGCAGGAGAGCCCCTCCGGCGCCTGAGCGAGAACCAGATGCGCATCGCTTTGCGGAACCGAGAAAAACCATTTATGACCGACCAGATGATAAAAGCCTTCGGCGGTTTTTTCCGCCCGGGTGGTATTGATCAGCACATCAGATCCCCCCTGCTTTTCCGTCATCCCCATACCAATTAAGACACCACGTTTCTGAGCGCCCGGCGCCAGATGCGGATCGTAGCGGTCGCTCAGTAAAGGGGACAGCCAGTCGCTAAAAGGTTTGGGTAGCGCCTGCTGTAACAGTGGCGTAGCCGCAAAAGTCATGGTTATCGGACACAGCGTCCCCGCTTCCACCTGCGCATGCAGCATAAAGCGGGCGGCGCGCGCGACAAAGGCGCCTGCGCGGGCATCCTCCTGCCAGGCAAGGTTATGCACCCGGTTTGCACACAGCCCCTGCATCAACAAGTGCCAGGCAGGGTGAAACCGGACATCATCAAGCCGGGTACCGGTCGCATCGTAGCGCAGCAGCTCCGGCGGATTACTGTTCGCCAGTCTCCCGAGCTCCAGCGACTCCGCCGCCCCCAGCTGCTGGCCGATACTGGCCAGTAAATCACTGTCCCATCCAGCCCCTTCGCGCGTTACGGCTTCACGCAGCGCACTATCCGACAGAAATAAATTGCTGTTCATCAGCGGCGCAGGCTGATTGAACACGGTATGCGTTTGCCAGGCCATACTGTCTCCTTGCGTCATTGGCATGATTATTCAGTATGGCTACCCTCGCCGGACATCGCCCGCGAGTCCGGTCACAAATAAACCATCTGCCCCTTCGTGAAGCCCATCACAGCCACAGGAATTTTAAATTTCATAATAGAAAATGTATGGAATAGTTTATTCAATTGTGACTTTTTTGCTCATGTCAGGATGATTTATGCAGACCGTAACAACGACAATGGGCGCGCATAAGCGCGCGCTGATCGCCGGCTCTATCGGCAACTTTATTGAATGGTACGAATTCGCGGTATATGGCTTTCTGGCGACGGTTATCGCCCGCAACTTCTTTCAGCTTGCAGGGGAAGCGCCGCTGACCGGCCTGATCCTGACCTACGCTTCGTTCGCTATCGCTTTCTTCTTCCGCCCGTTAGGCGCCATTATTTTTGGTCGGATCGGCGATCGTATTGGCCGTAAACCCACGCTGATTATCGTGCTGGTGATGATGACTCTGGCGACGACGGCCATTGGTCTGGTGCCGGTTTATGCCAGTATCGGCATTGCCGCGCCGCTGATTCTGACGGGACTGCGCATTCTTCAGGGCCTGTTTGCCGGCGGTGAATATGGCGGTGCGGTATCGCTGATGACCGAGTTCGCCCCACGCGGAAAACGCGGGCTGTATGGCGCCTGGCAATCCTTTACCGTGGCATTAGGGCTGCTGGCAGGAGCGGGCATTGTGGCTCTGATTTCAGCCGTTCTGAGCCCGGAGGAGCTGTACGCCTGGGGCTGGCGCCTCCCCTTCTTCCTCGCCATACCGATGGGGGGCGTGGCGCTCTGGCTACGGGTGAAGATGGAAGAGACGCCGGGGTTCCTGCGCCAGCAGAAGCAGCAACAACCGCAGGCCAGCGCAAACCTCAGCCATACGCTAAAAGCCATTATGACCGGCATTGGCCGCCTGATGGTCTGGTCCGCCGCCGGGTATACCTACCTGGTTATCATGCCCGCCTATCTGCAATCCTCGCTGCATACCGGGTTTAATCAGGCGCTGTTGATTGCGGTAATCTCCAATATCGGCTTCGCCATCACCATTCTGCCCGCCGGGATACTCAGCGATAAATGGGGACGCCGCAACGTGATGGTGATTGCCGCCGTGCTGCTGCTCATTCTGGCGCTCCCGCTGCTGAAAATTCTGCAGGCGGAATCCAGCACGCTGCTGGTAAAAGCACTGGTCGTGTTGGTAGCCGGGGGATTAGTCGGCATGCTGGCGGGCCCAGGACCCGCGATGCTGTCAGAGATGTTCCCGACCAAAGTACGTTATACCGGGCTTGGGCTGGCGTATTCACTGTCGAACGCGATTTTCTCGGGATGTGCAGGGCTGATTATCACCGGTCTGATTAAGCAGACGGGGAACCTCGATATTCCGGCTTATTACGTGATGGCAACGGCGGTGGTGAGTATTTTCGCGCTGATGACGCTGAAGAAAAACGACCATCTGCGGTCGCTGGATGAGTGACAAAATTGCCCGGCGGCGCAAGCTTGCCGGGCCTACGGTTCGGTAGAACGGGCAAGACACAGCCGGGCCTACGCTTCGGTAGAACGGGCAAGGCACAGCCGGGCCTACGGTTCGGTAGGCCGGGCAAGGCGCAGCCGGGCCTACGGTTCGGTAGGCCGGGTAAGGCGCAGACGGGCCTACGGTTCGGTAGGCCGGGTAAGGCGCAGACGGGCCTACGGTTCGACAGACCGGGCAAGGCGCAGCCGGGCCTACGGTTCGGTAGAACGGGTAAGGTGCAGCCGGGCCTACGCTTCGGTAGACCGGGAAAAGCACAGCCGGGCCTACGGTTCGGTAGAACGGGAAAAGCACAGCCGGGCCTACGGTTCGGTAGGCCGGGTAAGGCGCTGCCGCCACCCGGCAAACATATCAGCTACGCTGGCGCACCGCTTCAAACAGGCAAATCCCGGTAGCGACAGAGACGTTCAATGAAGAGACGCTGCCAGCCATCGGGATACTGATTAACTCATCGCAGTGTTCACGGGTCAGACGACGCATCCCTTCACCTTCCGCCCCCATGACCAGCGCCATCGGGCCGGTCATTTTGCTCTGGAACAGGGTGTGGTCCGCTTCACCCGCGGTACCGACGATCCAGACATTCTCTTCCTGCAGCAGGCGCATGGTGCGCGCGAGGTTGGTGACGCGGATCAGCGGAACATTTTCCGCCGCGCCGCAGGCCACTTTTTTCGCCGTCGCGTTCAACTGAGCGGAACGGTCGCGCGGTACAATCACCGCGTGTACTCCGGCCGCGTCGGCGCTACGCAGGCAGGCGCCGAGGTTGTGCGGATCGGTGACGCCATCGAGGATCAGCAGGAACGGCTGCTCAAGCGAGGCCAGCAGGTCCGGGAGATCGTTCTCCTGATACTGACGTCCCGGCTTCACCCGGGCAATAATCCCCTGATGCACGGCACCTTCGCTTTTCTCGTCAAGAAACTGACGGTTAGCCACCTGAATCACCACGCCCTGCGCTTCCAGCGCATGGATCAGCGGCAGCAGGCGTTTATCCTCGCGGCCTTTCAGAATATAAACTTCCTGAAAACGCTCTGGAGCGCGCTCGAGCAGGGCCTGCACCGCGTGGATGCCGTAAATCATTTCACTCATTAAAGGTACTCATCTGGGGCGGTATGCGCCGGGTTAATTGGGCCGTGAACCACTTCACTTGCGCCTATTATAACCGACATAGCGTTCAAATCGACTCTTGTCCGCGTTAACCGTTGGCCAACGCTCGTCTCCCGCCCGCTGCCGCCGGATAGGCAGGTAAAATGGCGTTAAGTAAATAGCGCGTATAGTCATGCCCGGCATGGGTGAAAATACGCTCCGTCTCACCCTGCTCGACGATCTTACCCCGGTACATCACCCCCACGCGATCGGCAATGTGTCTGACCACGTTTAAGTCATGAGAGATAAACAGGTATGCCAACCCATATTCGCGCTGCAGCGCCATCAGTAAATTGAGTATCTGCGACTGGATCGACACATCTAAGGCCGAGACCGGTTCATCACAGACGATCAGTTTCGGTTTGAGGATCAACGCTCTGGCAATGCCGATACGCTGGCGCTGGCCGCCGGAAAACTCGTGCGGGTAGCGGGCGGCATCCTGCGGGCGTAGGCCAACCTGCTCCAGCATTTCGGCGACCCGTATTTTACGCTTGTCGATGCCGTGAATAATGAGCGGCTCTTCCAGGCTGTAGCCAATACGACGCCGGGGATCGAGCGATGAGAGCGGATCCTGGAAAATCATCTGCATATCCCGGCGCACGCTGCGCCAGCCTGCGGCATTGAGCCCCATCAGCGAGCGCCCCTCAAACACCACGTCGCCGGCGGTCGCCGGCGTTAACCCCAGAACCAGCCGCCCGGTGGTGCTTTTACCGCTGCCGGATTCCCCCACCAGCGCCCAAGTCTCGCCCGCGTGGAGATTGAAGCTTACATTATCTACCGCGCGCACCGCCTCCCCGCGGCGCAGGAACGTCTTTGATAGCTGGTTGACTGTCAGCAACGGTGTCGTCATCGCCAAATACCTCCTTCTTCCGCTCGCCAGCAGCGAACCTTATGTCCCTCTCGGCCAACGGGGCGCAGGGCTTCCGCCTGCATCCGGCATCGGGGCTGCGCCAGCGGACAGCGATCGGCATAGGCGCACCCGGCGGGCAACGCGTGCAGAGAAGGCACCTGCCCGCTAATTTCCGCCAGCGGCGTTTTCGGCGGATGATTTGCCGAAGGCCGCGCCGCCAGCAGCGCGCGGGTATACGGATGGCGCGGTCGCTCGAAGAGCGTGTACACATCCGCTTCTTCCACCACCTGCCCGGCATAGAGCACCACCACGCGCTGGCACAGTCGCGCCACCACGCTGAGATCGTGGGTGATAAAGATGATGCCCATCCCGGTCTGCTGTTTTATCTCATCGAGCAGATCGAGAATCTGCGCCTGAATCGTGGCGTCCAGCGCCGTGGTCGGTTCATCGGCAATCAGCAGCGAGGGAGAAGTGGCGATCGCCATCGCGATCATCACGCGCTGCCGCATCCCGCCGGAAAGCTCATGCGGCCAGGCGCTGGCACAGCGCACCGGCTCTGATATGCCGACCTGCGCCAGCAGACTGAGGATTTTCTCCCACCGCTGCGCACGAGAAAGCGGCGTATGCAGCCGCAGGCTTTCATCAATCTGCAGCCCAATGGTCATCACCGGGTTCAGGCTGGCCAGCGGGTCCTGAAAGATCATCGCCATCTCCCGACCGCTTATCTGTCGACGAGCCTTTGCCGGGAGCGAATGCAGCGCTTTACCCGCCAGCACAACCTCACCCTCGACGCGGCTGGTACGGGGGGATAACAGCCCCATCAACGCCTGGACGGTGACGCTTTTGCCACAGCCGGATTCGCCAATAATACCGAGCGTTTCATGAGCATTGACCTGAAACGACACCTCCCGCACGGGGGAAACCACCCCCTGATGGGTCGCGAAGCTGACGTCCAGCCTGTTAACACGCAGCAAAGTCTCAGCCATAACGCCTCCCTTGTTTCAACAACCGCAGTACCCGACTCGGCAAGGGCTTAAGCCCCGGATCGGCGCTGTCACGCAGATCGTCGCCAATGATATTCAGCCCCAGAATCAGCAGTACGATGGCTAACCCAGGGAAAAAGGTCATCCACCAGGCGCTAAAAATCACCGTCTTTCCCTCCAACAGCAGGTTGCCGAGACTGGGCATCGGTGCTGGTACGCCGGAGCCGAGAAAGCTCAGCGCCGCCTCGGTGAGGATGGCGACCGAAAACACCCAACTGACCTGAACGATAAACGGTGAAATAACGTTGGGCAGCAGGTGCAGCCAGATAATGCGCGACGAGGTGGCTCCCTGCGCCCGCAGCGCTTCGATAAAATTTTTCTCTTTAATCACCATCGCCGCTCCGCGAATCACACGGGCAATCGACGGGACATACACCAGCGAAAGCGCCAGCACGACGTTGGCAATATTAGGTCCCAGTACGCCGACGATCGCAATCGCCAGCAGCAGAGAAGGAAAGGCGAACAGGCCGTCGCAAACGCGCATCAACACCCGGTCCAGCGGGCGATACCAGGCGCACAGCAGCCCGATGATCATCCCCGTCACCCCGGCAATAGCCGCCACGGCGGCCCCCACCGAAAGTGATACCTGAACCGCCAGCGCCACCCGGACGAACAGATCCCGGCCGAAGTTATCGGTACCGAACCAGTGGGTGGCGGAAGGGGGTTTCAGGCGGCTTAGCGGATCGATGCTGTAGGGATCCCAGGGGCTGAGGACGCTGGAGAAAAAGGAGAGCAGCACGATAGCCAGCAGCAGGCCGGGCCAGATTAGCCGCGCGGGATGCTTTATCACCATCATTTTTCCCCTTCGTCGACGGAAAGACGCGGATCGGCCAGATAGCTCAACAGATCCACCGCCAGATTGATCAGCACATAGCAGACGGTGATCAGCAGCACGACGCCCTGGATCACCGTCACGTCCCGGCGTTCGATGGAATCCACGATCAGCGAGCCCACGCCGGGAATGCCAAATACGCTTTCAATCACAATCGTACCGGTGACCAACGAGGCGAACGATTCGCCGCAAATCGTCAGGATCGGGATCAGGCTATTTTTCAGCGTGTGGCGCAGCAGTACCAGTCGCTCCGGCACCCCCTTCGCCCGTGCGGTGCTGATAAATGCCTCCTGCATTACATCCAGCATGACCGCACGGGTCATCCGCGCGATCAGCGCCGCAATGCGCAGGCCAAGCGCCACAGCGGGCAACGTCAGATACCAGATGTTTAACCAGAAGGATGTATTGGTGGAGCGATAGCCCACCACCGGGAACCAGCGCAGCTGCACGGCGAAAAAGAAAATCAGAAACAGGCCAAGCAAAAAACCCGGTACCGACATGCCAAAGGTCGCCAGCATACGAATAACGCGGTCCGTCGCGCTTCCGTGCTGCCAGGCGCTGATGACGCCGCCCGCCAGCCCCAGTGCCAGCGCCAGCGCCTGGGCATACAGTGCCAGCGCCAGCGTTGGCGTCAGGTGCTGTAAAAACAGGCTCATCACGCTGGTATTTAAAAACAGCGACTGCCCCAAATCGCCGGTAAGCACCTCACCAGCCCAGCTGGCGAACTGGACCAGCAGTGGCCTGTCCAGCCCCATCTGCTGGCGCAGCGCGGCAATATCCTGCGGACTGGCATCATTTCCCAGAATAACCAGCGCCGGATCGCCCGGCGCCAGGTGAATAAGACAAAACACCACCACCGCCACCACCGCCAGTACCGGCAGGAGCGCCAGCAGACGGTGAAACAGGTATCTTTTCATCGCCCTCTCCCGTCAGGGTGCGGTGACGCTAACGTTCCACAGGATCGGTCCAATCAAATCCTGGTAGCCTTTAACATTGTTTTTGATTGCCACGGCATCCGGCGTGGTGCGTCCCAGCACAATCACCGGCAGATATTGCCAGCTCAGCTCGTTGAGTTTATCCACCAGCGGTTTCGCCGCCTGCAATGACGCGGCCTGTTTGATCTCATCGAGAACGGCGTCAATCTCCGGGCTGTTGCTCAACCCCGGGAACTTCGCACGGGAATCGAGGAACGGATACTGGTGCAGCACCTGACGCATGGAGAACTCCAGCGCACAGAGATCGAAGTTTTTCGGATCCTGACGACGCTGAAGCACCGTTGGCCAGTCGTATACATCCAAGCGGGACTTCACGCCAATCTGCTTAAGAACCTGCTGGGCGACAATCGCCAGGTTATACAGCTCGGCATACTCTTTGGTGGCGATAATCACCACCTCCTCGCCCTTATAGCCGGAAGCTTTCACCAGCTCGCGCGCCTCATCCAGTTTGCGCTGATTCCAGTAAGGTTTTCCGGCCTCGCTGTACCAGTCCACCTGTTCCGGAAAGCCCAGAGAAGGATCCTCTTTAAAGAAACGCGGGTCGCTGTAGCCCGCCAGCAGCGTTTGATGTACGTCGAGCACAAGGTTGAAGGCCTGACGCAACTTCAGGTTGGCAAACGGCCCTTGATGTTTATTAAACAGATAGGTGATCAGCGATCCGCCGCTTTGCGGCTGGAACAGCGACAGATCCGGCGCGCGGCTCAGGGTTTCGATATTGTCTTTCGGCAGCTGGAAGACAAGGTCGTATTCTCCGGTCATCGCCCCCGCCAGACGGGTAGATTCATCGGTAATATAGCGGAACCAGATATCCTTCACGTCGGCCTTTTTCTGCCCGGACAACCCGCTTGCTGGTTCTGACCGCGACTGATACTGGTCATAGCGCGTTAAATGCAGATAGTCGCCAGGCTTAAACTCCGCCAGCTTGTAGGGGCCGGTGCCGATCAGTTCAGTCACCGGCTTCTTGCTGCCGTTCGCTTCATTGATAATGCGCGCGGGCATGATCGCGGCGATATTTTTCACATCCGCCAGCACATTGAGGGTAATCAGCGATGGGGCGGGTAGCGTGAACCGCACGATTTTATCATCAACCCTGGTGAACTGAACGCCGGGCAGATTGGCTTTGCCCTGGGTGGATACCGCCAGCCAGCGGTTCATGGAGGCCACCACGTCGTCCGCCGTCAGCAGCTGCCCGTCATGGAAATGAATCCCCTCACGCAGCACAAGCGTGTAGGTTTTACGGTCGTCGCTGAGGGTGTAGCTCTGCACCAGCTCGGGCACCGGCTCGAACTTTGCGTTAATCGTGAACAGCGTTTCGAAGATATGGCGGTCGACATCCGACGTGGCGTTATTGGTCGTCAGGTAGGGATCCAGCGTTCCCGGACGATTGCCATAGGCGATATTCAGGGTGGCATTGCGATCGACGCTTGCCGCCTGCGCGCTTCCCAGGGGTAAAACCGCCGCCAGCATCAGCGCGGCGGCAGAAAACAGCATTTTCATTATGATAGTACTCCGATGAGATCAGGCGGCCCGCGTGGCGGCTGTGCGCCCGGCAAACTCATTTTTGGTATCCGCCAGCAGCGCGGCGTCCGTCAGTAAACGCAGTCCGGTCCGCGCCAGCACCAGCGCCCCGGTGACCAGGGCATCGTATCCCTGAGACGAGTTAGCGGCTTCGCGAAAGGCCACGGTATGACCGTTCAGATCGTCCGGGCCGATCTTGATATACGGATGCGCGGTGGGGACGGCGTGGCTGATATCGCCGGCGTCGGTGGAACCCAACCCCTCTTTCTCTTTCAGCTCGACGCTTTCGCCCGCGACGGTGAACTCTTCCAGCAGCACGCCGTTGAGGGTGTGATTGATATTGAAATCGCGCGGTCCCACCTGATGTTCAATTTTCACCGTGGTGCCCGTCGCCAGCGCAACGCCTTCGGCAATTGCCCGTATACGCGGCTCCAGCGCGACCACCTCTTCACGCGTGTGGGCGCGGATGTAGTAGTGGGCGGAGGCGTACTCCGGAATGACGTTCGGCGCCTGCCCGCCGTTGGTGATAATACCGTGCACGCGGATGCCGTCCGGCAGCTGCTGACGCAGTACGCTGATACCGTTGTACAACAGCACCAGCGCATCAAGGGCATTCACCCCCTTATGCGGCGAGCTGCCCGCATGGGACGGCTTGCCGTAGAAGTGAAAGTAGAGGTGGTTATTGGCCAGCGATGGGCCGGAGAGCCGGGTTTTACCCGCCGGATGAACCATCAGCGCGACATCCACATCCTCGAGGAAACCGTGCTCCACAAAGCGGGCTTTCACGTTGCCGTTCGGCCCGCCTTTACCGCGTAGCCCGCCCTCTTCCGCCGGGGTGCCCAGCACCACCACCTTGCCGCCGGTACGCTCCAGCGTTTCGCCGAGCGCCACGGCCGCGGCCACGCTGGTAACGCCGATAATATTGTGTCCGCAGGCGTGACCGATATCGATCAGCGCATCGTATTCCGCCAGATAGGCAATAGTCGGGCCCGGTTTACCACTCTCTTTAACCGCGAAAAACGCCGTTTCGTGCCCGGCGACGTTAGTGGTAACGATAAAACCGTGTTTTTCCAGCAGCTGCGTCAGCAGACCGCTGGCGTAATACTCGTTATTGCCGGTTTCAGGATGAGCGTGAATATCTTTGGCTATCGCCACATACTCATCCCTGTGCTGGTGAATACTTGTTGCCAGACGGTCTCGTAATTCGCTTGTGCTCATTGCTTCCACCTCAGTCATCACAGTTGATCCATTCCCGCCGCCGGGAATCGCGTTTAACCTAAATGCCGTTTTGCCTCCTGGCGCACGCGGTGCAAAACGTGATGCTTAATCTCGCTGTAGCGCGGGTGTTCCGCCAGGGTTTCGATATCTCGTTCACGGCCGAAGGGCAGGACAATCTCTTCGACGATCTTCCCCGGCTTCGCTGACATAATCAGAATACGGTCGGCGAGGAACAGCGCTTCTTCGACATCGTGCGTCACGAACAGCAGCGTGGTACCGGTCGAAAGCCAGGCCTCGCGCAGCAGCTCTTGCATCATCAGCCGGGTTTGCGCATCCAGCGCGCCGAACGGCTCATCCAGCAGCAGCACCTCCGGGCCGGGCAGCCAGGCGCGCGCCAGCGCCACCCGCTGTTTCATGCCGCCGGAGAGCTGCCAGGGAGCGTGATGCTCAAACCCTTTCAGGCCCACGCGCCCCAGCCAGTCCAGCGCCCGCGCGTTGGTCTCTTGTTTGCGGTATTTGCCCAGCCGCGGGCCAAAGGTGACGTTCTCCAGCACCGACAGCCACGGGAACAGATTCGGCTGCTGGAAAATCATGCCGCGATCCGGCCCCGGCGCGCGTACCGGTTTACCGCCCGCCGCCACGCGTCCCCGGTCCGGTTGGGTAAACCCGGCCACCAGGTTGAGAATGGTGGATTTCCCGCAGCCCGAAGGGCCTAACAGGACGACAAATTCCCCTTTATTCAGCGACAGGCTGATATCCTCGAGCACCGTGAACGGCTGCGGCTTAGCCGCAAAGGAGAGCGAGACGTTTTCCAGCGTGATAGCACTCATTATTCTTTCCCCGCCCAGGGCACAAACAGCCGTTGCAGCCCCAGCAGCAATAAATCCAGCAGATAGCCAATCCCGCCCAGCAGCAGAATGCCGAGCATGACGATATCAGTACGCAGATAGGAGCTGGCGTTAATCACCATCCAGCCCAGACCCGAGCTGGCCGCCACCATCTCCGCCGCAATCAGCGAAGTCCAGCCGATACCGATCGACAGCCTGACGGTGGTGAAGAGATCGGGTAGCGCATCCGGCAACACCACCCGCAGGAAGATCTGCTGACGCGAGGCGCCGAGGGTTTGCGCTACGCGAATGCGCGATCGGCCAATCCGCTCGACGGCGGCAGAAGCCCCGACCACCACGCTTAAAAAGGTGGCGATAAAGATCAGGAAGAATTTGGACGCTTCGCCGATCCCCAGCCAGACCACGGCCAGCGGGATCAGGGCGATTTTGGGCAGTGGGCGCAGGAACTGCACGAACGGGTTTAACACGGCGGCGAGGCCATCCGACAGCCCCATCAGCAGCCCCAGCGGAATGCCGATGATAATCGCGACCGCAAAGGCGCTGAGGGCGCGCGCGAGGCTCACCGCGATATGTTCCCACAGCGGCACCTGGCGATAGCCATCCGCCAGCAGCTCTTCGGTGGTGAGGCCGATATCCGTTAGCGAAGGCAGCAGCAGCGGGTCGACCCACTGCCGCGTCGCCGCCACCTGCCAGACGATAAAGAAAACCGCCACCGAGACGATGCTGATGGCAATATGCTGGCTCAATCTCATTGCGCGGCTACCGCCGCATCGCGGATATAGCGTGAATCAATCGCCGCATCCCAGTTAGCCGGAATGTCGCGTTTGCGGATTTCGCCAATCCCCGCGAGGAAGCCGGAGGTTTTGCTCAGCGCTTTGCCGATACCGCTGTCGGAGGTTTGCGTCCCGTTACCCAGCCATGCCGCCGTCCCCTGCTGGCTCAGCGTGGGGTATTCCAGGCCGCCAAGCGTATTCGCCGCGGTGGTCACCGGGGCGCCGACTTCTTTCGCCACGATAGCCGCCGCGCGCTCCGGGTCTTGCTTAAATTCGTCAACCTTTTGCTGGTGAACGCGCAGGAAAGCGGTCACCACCTGCGGATATTGCTCGGCAAAGGCTTTACGCACCACGTAGTTGTTGTAAATCAGGTAGCCATCTTTTTGCAGATCTTTGGTGGCGAAGACCTGATGTCCGCCGGAGGACTCCAGCTCCTGGGCAAACGGCGCCCAGACGTAGCCGGCATCGATATCACCGCGCTTCCAGGCGGCGACCATATCTGCCGGGCGCAGCGGCAGGAGGGTGATCTTGCTGCGGTCCAGTTTGTTGACGTCGATGGCGGCTTCAAGGGCGTATTGCGCCGTCGAATTGGGCGGATAGGCCACGCGCTTGCCTTCGATATCTTTAATGCTGCTGATGCCCTCTTTGCCAATCAGTCGTTCATAGCTGGCAATAACGCCGGAGACGCCAATAATCTCTACCGGCAGTTTTCTGACGATCCCTGCCGCCGCCGGGCTGGATCCGAAGTTAGCAATATCAATCGCATTGCTGGCGAAATAATTTAACGCGTCGGCGCCGGAGGCAAACTGCACCCACTTCACTTTACTGTTTAACGCTTTATCCAGAGAGCCGTCGGCCTTCGCCAGCATTAATACCTGGGAGCCGCCGCTATAAGCCACCCGAACTTCGGCCGGCGTCTCCGCAAAGCTGGCGTTGGCCCATAAACTACCCGCTGCAAGGAATAAGCAGAGAATCTTTTTCATTATATTTACCCTTCGAAAATTCGGAAATTTCACGCCGGACCAATAACCGGACGCAATCGTATTCAGTGATCTCTTAACGGGCCTGCCATAATTGCGAACATCGCTCGGCCAGCGCCTGGGCCGGGTCGAACGTCAGATCAGCAAACGGCGCCTTCACCGCCGCCAGCGCCACGGGAACCTCGGTGCAGGCCAGAATCAGCTTTTGCGCGCCGCGTGCAAACAGCGCGTTGGCCTGGCGCACCAGCAGCTCGCCCCCTTCTTCCAGCGCGCCGCGTTTGACCGCGTAACAGCCGGGGACAAACCACCTGGCCAGCTCCTCCGCCGTCGGCTCAATAACCGCCATCCCCTGCGCCGCCAGCTTGTGCTGATACCAGCCCGCCTCCAGCGTGCCTTGTGTGGCGATAATCCCTACCCGCTGAGGTTGTTCCGCCTGCTGCGCCAGCGCGGCCAGCGTCGCGTCAACGATGTGCAGAATCGGGGCTTCGCTCACCTGACTGAGGGCGTCATACCAGTGATGCGCCGTATTACAGGGGATGGCGATATGGCTGGCCCCCGCCTGATTGAGCTGTTCAATACCGTGGATAAGCTGCGGCAGCGGCGACGGCCCGCTTCCCGCCAGCGCCTTTTGTCGGTCCGCGATCTGCGGGACGTTCCACACCACCGAAGGGATCTGCTGCTGATCGTTCTGCGCCGGCGTGGCATCAAGCAGGCGCCGCTGAAAATCCAGCGTGGCGAGTGGCCCCATCCCTCCCAGCACGCCGAGCAGAAACGGCTTAGTCATGGCGGGTCTGCGCCTCCAGCAGCTGGCGGTAGCCGAACAGTCCGGCAGAGCCGCCGGTATGGATAAAGACCACGTTCTCATCCTGACGGAAGTGGCCCTGACGAATCAGATCGATAAGCCCGGCCATTCCTTTCGCGGAGTAGACCGGATCCAGCAGAATACCCTCGTGGCGCGCCAGCAGCGTCAGCGCTTCCAGCGTTCCCGCGGTGGGCAGACCGTAGCCCTCGCCGACGTAATCGCTATTGGCCACCACGGCGCTGCGCGGCAGCTCGCCCGCCACGCCCAGCAGATTGAGGGTTCTCGACGCCAGGTTCCTGACGTTCTCTTCCTGCTTCGCCTTCGGCGCGCGCACGCTGATGCCCAGCACCGGAACGTGGCTGTTGGTCGCCGTAAAGCCCGCCACCAGCCCCGCCTGAGTACCGGTGCTGCCCGTGGCGTGAACCACATGGTCGATGCGCAGACGTAGCTGAGATGACTGATACAACAGCTCTTCGGCGCAGGCGACGTAGCCCAGCGCGCCGATGGGGTTAGAGCCGCCGCCGGGAATGATGTACGGATTGTGTCCTTGTTCACGCAGCGTGGCGGCATACTCCTCCATCGCCTGCTGCATATCCGTGCCGCCCGGCAGATGGGCCACGATCTCCCCGCCCAGCAGTTCATCCAGCAGCACATTGCCGGAGCGTTGATAATCCTCGCCAAAATCCGTCACCCGCTGCTCCAGCAGCGCTTTGGCCTGCAGGCCAAGACGTGCGGCGCCGGCAATGGTCTGACGAACATGGTTAGACTGCGTGGCCCCCTGGGTAATCACCACGTCCGCGTTTTTCGCCAGCGCATCCGCCAGTAAAAACTCCAGCTTGCGGGTTTTATTCCCCCCGCTCGCCAGGCCGGTCGCATCATCGCGTTTTATCCATATTTTTGGCCCGCCTAATAATTTCGACAAATTATCCAGCGGCTCAAGCGGGGTCGGAAAATGACCAAGTGACACACGGGGAAAACGGGCCAGATGCATATATGCTCCTTGCACATAAAAGGGGGGGATCAAAAGTAAAATCCACTATACACAGGGGAAAAATATGGCTAATCAAAAAGAATAAATAACGATTGCTGAAAACAGACTAAGCAGGAAATACGCGGGGAAGGGAGCAATATCTATTCTGTTGTGGAATGACTTAAGGCAAAAAAGAATAACCCCCTCCGGCTGGAAGGGGTTATTTATCCGTCATACTTCGGGTTGCCGGTACGCTACGATGCGCGTTTCCCCTGCTACCCAAATGATTGAGGGGCCGGAGGCGCTTACTCCGCGACTTTTTTCTTCGCCGCGCGCTTCGCCTTCGTCGCCGCCGCTATTTTTTGCGTCTTGGCCGACGGCTTTTTCGCGCCCTTCTCTTTCTTCGCTTTCGCCGGTTTCGGTTTGCCCTTATCACCACGGAAAGCGCTGTCTGGCTCGAAGTTCACCTGCTTGCCCGCCTGACGGCGACGGCCGGACGGTTTGCCTGCATTATTGCTGGCACCATTGGCCTTCTTCGTCTTCTCCCGGGCGGTCTTGCCGACGTTGCGCGGTCCACGCTCGCTGGAGATCAGCGAGAAGTCGATTTTACGTTCGTCCATGTTGACCGCTTCGACGCGGACTTCCACGCGATCGCCCAGACGATACGTCTGGCCGCCGGATTCACCGATCAGACGCTGCCCGACCTGATCGAAACGATAGTAGTCGTTATCCAGCGAGGAGACGTGCACCAGACCATCGATAAACAGCTCATCCAGACGCACGAAGAAACCAAAACCGGTAACGCTGGCAATCACCCCTTTAAAGACGTTACCCACCTGATCGAGCATAAAGTCACACTTCAGCCAGTCAGAAACTTCGCGGGTGGCTTCATCGGCACGCCGTTCGGTCATCGAACAGTGCGCGCCCAGCTGCAGCATCTCATCCATGCTGTAGTGCCAGCCGCCGGTTTCGGTGCTGTTGCCTTTATGGCCCTGCTCTTTCGCCAGCAGATACTTAATAGCACGGTGCAACGACAGGTCCGGGTAACGACGAATCGGTGAAGTGAAGTGCGCGTAGGACTGCAGCGCCAGGCCAAAGTGGCCGCGGTTCTCCGGGTCGTATATCGCCTGCTTCATCGAACGCAGCAGCATGGTTTGCAGCATTTCATGATCCGGACGATCGGCAATTGAGGTCAGCAGCTCAGCGTAATCACGCGGCTCTGGTTTATTGCCGCCAGGCAGCTCCAGCCCCAGCTCCGCCAGTACGGAACGGAATGCGGTAATCGCTTCAGTGCTCGGCTTATCGTGGATACGGAACAGCGCCGGCTCCAGCGCCTTCTCAACAAAGCGTGCGGCGGAGATGTTCGCCAGAATCATGCACTCTTCGATCAGTTTGTGCGCATCGTTACGCTGCGTCTGCTCAATGCGCTCAATGCGGCGTTCAGCGTTAAAGATAAACTTCGCTTCTTCGCTCTCGAAGGAGATCCCGCCGCGTTCTTCACGGGCGCTATCCAGCACTTTATAAAGCGCATGCAGCTCTTCGATATGTTTCACCAGCGGCGCATAGTGCTCACGCAGCTCCTGGTCACCCTGCAGCATATGCCACACCTTGGTGTAGGTCAGGCGCGCGTGTGAGCTCATCACCGCTTCATAGAACTTGTAGCCGGTCAGGCGTCCCTTGGACGAAATGGTCATCTCGCAGACCATGCACAGGCGATCGACCTGCGGGTTCAGGGAACATAAGCCGTTGGAGAGCACTTCCGGCAGCATCGGTACGACCTGGGACGGGAAGTAGACCGAGGTCCCGCGGCTGCGTGCTTCAGCGTCCAGCGGTGTCCCGGGACGCACATAGTAGCTGACGTCGGCAATCGCCACCCACAGGCGCCAGCCGCCGCCGCGTTTTTTCTCGCAGTAAACGGCGTCATCAAAGTCGCGGGCATCTTCGCCATCGATAGTCACCAGCGGCAGGTCGCGTAAATCCACGCGGCCCGCTTTCGCCTCTTCCGGCACCTGCTCTTTCAGCACCGAAACCTGTTTCTCTACCGCCGGCGGCCAGGTGTAAGGGATTTCATGGGTACGCAGCGCCATGTCAACCGCCATGCCGGTGCCCATATTATCCCCCAGCACTTCGACGATTTTACCGATCGCTTTAGTACGTCGGGTCGGACGCTGGGTCAGCTCCACGACCACCACGAAGCCCATGCGCGCGCCCATCACCTCTTCCGGCGGGATCAGGATGTCAAAGCTCAGACGGCTGTCATCCGGTACGACAAAGCCCACGCCGGCGTCGGTGAAATAGCGGCCGACAATCTGGCTGGTTTTTGGCACCAGAATGCGCACTACGCGCGCTTCGCGGCGGCCTTTACGGTCCGCGCCCAGCGGCTGCGCAAGGATCTGATCGCCATGGATGCACATTTTCATCTGCTCGGAAGAGAGATAAAGGTCATCTTTACGCCCTTCGACGCGCAGGAAGCCATAGCCGTCGCGGTGGCCGATAACGGTGCCTTTGAGCAGGTCGAGACGCTCAGGCAATGCGTAGCACTGGCGGCGGGTAAAGACCAGCTGCCCGTCACGCTCCATGGCGCGCAGGCGGCGTCGCAGCCCCTCGAGTTGTTCTTCTCCTTCGATATTCAGTTCTGTCGCCAGCTCGTCGCGACTGGCCGGTTTTTCACGTTTTGCTAAATGATCGAGGATAAATTCCCGGCTTGGGATTGGATTCGCATACTTTTCAGCTTCGCGTTCCTGGAAAGGATCTTGTGACATGTCGGTTCCTCCGTTGTCATCTCTGATGAGAGTTTATGTCACTCCACCAGTAATAATTTATAAAGCGGTTGATTTTCTTCAACCAAATCAGCCAGCGTGTAGTTATCTAGTTCCTTGAGAAAACTTTGCGCAGCTTCAGCCAGCGCCTTTTTCAGGCGACAGGCGGGGGTAATATGGCAAAATTCGCTGCTGCAGTTGACCAGCGACAGCGGTTCCAGATCGCGGACGACATCGCCAACCCGAATGGTTTTCGCCGGCTTACCCAGGCGAATCCCCCCGTTCTTACCCCGCACGGCCATTACATAGCCAGCACGACTTAACTGATTGATTATTTTTACCATATGATTACGGGAAACGCCGTAAACCTCCGTCACTTCGGAGATACTCGTCATTCTTCCTTCCGGCAACGAGGCCATATAAATCAGCGCCCGTAATCCGTAATCCGTGAAACTCGTTAACTGCACATCAACCTCAGGGTAAGGGGGAAAGCGGCATACACTCATCATTCAGGTCACTGCTGCGTTGTGCGATCGGCCGCATCCTGAAAGCTGGTGTGTATTAATCCTCGGGTAAGACCGTATTGATACTGTATTGATGATAAACCAGCCAGCGCTCAGGCCGCTAATTTATTTGAAATGGGGCGGGTGAACAGCAAAAACAAGGGGCGCCTTAGCGGCGCCCCAGGAGATGATTATGCGTCAAACGGGTCGCGCAGAATCATCGTCTCAGAACGGTCGGGACCGGTAGAGATGATATCAACCGGCACGCCGGTCAGCTCTTCAATGCGCGCGATATAGTTCAGCGCTGCCTGCGGCAGACCGCTGCGCGTTTTCACACCGAAGGTGGTTTCAGACCAGCCCGGCATGGTTTCATAAATCGGCTCAATGCCTTCCCAGTTGTCAGCAGCCAGCGGAGTGGTCGTCACTTCGCGGCCGTCCGGCAGACGATAGGCAACGCAGAGCTTCACTTCTTTCAAGCCGTCCAGAACGTCCAGCTTGGTCAGGCAGAAGCCAGACAGGGAGTTGATCTGCACCGCGCGACGGATCGCAACGATATCCAGCCAGCCGGTACGACGACGACGGCCGGTAGTGGCGCCGAACTCGTTACCCTGCTTGCACAGGAACTCGCCGATATCATCAAACAGCTCAGTCGGGAACGGACCTGCGCCGACGCGAGTCGAGTAGGCTTTGATGATTCCCAGAACGTAATCCACGTAACGCGGACCCAGGCCGGAACCGGTCGCCACGCCACCTGCGGTGGTGTTAGACGAAGTCACGTACGGATAGGTACCGTGGTCGATATCCAGCAGAGTCCCCTGCGCGCCTTCGAACATCACGAAGTCGCCGCGCTTACGCGCCTGGTCCAGCAGATCGGAAACATCGACAACCATCGCCGTCAGAATGTCGGCAATCGCCATGACATCATCCAGCACTTTCTGATAGTCAACCGCTTCTGCTTTGTAGAAGTTCACCAGCTGGAAGTTGTGATATTCCATCACTTCTTTCAGTTTGACAGCGAAGGTTGCTTTATCAAACAGGTCACCAACGCGCAGACCGCGGCGTGCGACTTTATCTTCGTAAGCCGGGCCGATGCCGCGACCGGTGGTACCGATAGCTTTCGCACCACGTGCTTTCTCACGCGCAACGTCCAGCGCGACATGATAATCGAGGATAAGCGGACAGGCTTCGGACAGCAGCAGACGCTCACGAACAGGGATACCACGGTCTTCCAGACCTTTCATCTCTTTCATCAGCGCAGCCGGAGACAGCACGACACCGTTACCGATGATGCTGGTGACATTCTCGCGAAGAATACCTGATGGAATAAGATGGAGGACGGTTTTTTCACCGTTGATTACGAGAGTATGGCCTGCGTTGTGGCCACCCTGGTAGCGCACAACATATTTAGCCCGTTCAGTCAGGAGATCGACGATCTTCCCTTTACCTTCGTCACCCCATTGGGTGCCCAGTACGACGACGTTGTTACCCATTTTTCAAAATCACCGTTTGCTTAAAAATGGATTCTACCATCGCTTTTTCAGAGTTACAGCACTTTTTGCAGGCAATTCCAGGCAAGTCTGACCACTTTTTGATCAAGCCAGCGATTTCGTCAACATGTAGTAGATGACAAACCCGGCAACCACAAGACCACCGCCAAAACGGCGTAATAAATTATCCGGCAGCTGGCTCATTGTCGCGACCATCCGACGCCAGGCGCGCGGATAAAGCAGTGGCCCGAGCCCTTCGAGTACTAAAACCAGCGCCAGTGCCAGCCAGATTGTTGCGTTCATTATTGACCCTTAGAAAGAAAGCTCGTCCCCGCCCACAAGAGGCATTGACGGGAGAGCAATGCGGAAACAGACCTTTTGCGGCATTGTCCGGTATTTCACGTTCATTATGAACTGGTATCGCACAAAAATGCCCATAACTTATTGTGTTAAAAGTTATTTATAAAACTGCACCTATAAAAAAGGCGCCTTTCTCAAGGCGCCTTTTTACTCACAATATCACTTACTTGCGAACTGAGTCCGGCGATTTCATATAGCGGAAGAAATCGCTGTCCGGGCTGAGAACCATCACGTCCTGATTGCTCTGGAAGCTATTCTCATAGGCGCGCAGGCTACGGATAAAGGCATAGAAGCCCGGATCCTGGCTAAATGCATCGGCAAACAGCTTCGCGGCATCCGCATCACCTTCACCACGCATGATACGGCCCTGACGTTCCGCTTCAGCCAGCGTCTTGGTGACTTCATAGTCCGCCGTTGCGCGCAGCTTCTCAGCCTCTTCCTGGCCCTGTGAACGATGACGACGCGCTACCGCTTCACGCTCGGCGCGCATACGGTTGTAAATCGCTTCGGACACTTCAGCCGGCAGGTTGATCTGCTTGATACGTACGTCGACAACTTCAATACCCAGCGCCGCCATACTGTTCGGGTTAATAACCGGCACCTTACCGTTGGTTTCTGCCGATACGCGCTCTGCCGCTTTAGCGATAGCATCGTCGGCCGCCGGCGTACTGACTTCATCTTCTGTACCCGCTGAACCGGAGTTCAACGCATCACGCACTTCCAGCGTCAGACGACCGCGGGAATCGGTGACGATATCCTTCACGTCCAGGCGACCAATTTCGGAACGCAGACGGTCAGAGAACTTACGCTTCAGCAGCACTTCGGCCTGGGAGACGTCGCCGCCGCCGGTTGCCAGGTAGTAGCGGCTGAAGTCGCTGATACGCCATTTGATGTAGGAGTCAACGATCAGGTCTTTCTTCTCTTTGGTAACAAAGCGATCGGCCTGGTTGTCCATGGTCTGAATGCGCGCATCCAGCATTTTCACTGATTCAATAAACGGGAGCTTGAAGTGCAGACCCGGAGAATAGACCAGCGGTTTGTTTTCACTATCGCGGAGAACTTTACCAAAGCGCAGCGTAATCCCACGCTCGCCTTCTTTGACGACAAAGATCGACATGTAAAGCACTACCAGCACGATGACAATTATCGCAATAACAGATTTACGCATCGTTATTCCCCCTGACGCTGGTAGTCGTTACGCTGCGCGTTAGCGCGGCGTTGGTCCATAATGTTGCCGTCCGTGGTGGTCGGCGTGGTGCTGGCACTGCTTGAGCTGGATGCAGGCGGCAGACGCAGCAGATCGCTCGCGCCACTGCTACCGCTCTTTGCCGCCGGAGCACCGGCGCCTTTCAGCATCTGGTCCAGAGGCAGAACCATCAGGTTGCCGCCCTTATCGTTCACCAGCACTTTACGGGTATGGCTCAGCACTTTTTCCATGCTTTCGATATACAGACGTTCACGGGTGATTTCCGGCGCAGCTTTATACTCAGGCAGGATCTTCGCAAAGCGCGCAACTTCACCCTGTGCTTCGAGAACGGTCTGAGTTTTGTACGCACGCGCCTCTTCAAGGATACGCTGCGCCTGACCATTGGCTCGCGGCTGAACTTCGTTGGTATAAGCTTCGGCTTCACGGATGTATTGCTGCTCGTTCTCACGCGCCGCAATCGCATCATCAAATGCCGCCTTCACTTCTTCCGGCGGACGTGCCGTCTGGAAGTTGACGTCCAGCAGGGTGATCCCCATGTTGTACGGGCGAATCGTCTCTTCCAGCTCACGCTGGGTATCGCTACGAATAACGGTACGACCTTCGGTCAAAATGCGGTCCATGGTGTACTTGCCGATTACGCCACGCAGGGCGCTGTCGGTTGCCTGACGCAGGCTATCGTCCGCGCTGGCCACGCTAAACAGGTAGCGCTCAGGATCGGTCACACGATACTGGACGTTCATCTCAACGCGCACGACGTTTTCATCGGACGTCAGCATGACGCCAGAAGCCGCCAGTTCACGTACCGACTCAACGTTAACGGCCTGAACGTTATCGATAAAGGTTGGCTTCCAGTTAAGACCTGGCTCAACCAGATGGCTGAATTTACCAAAGCGAGTGACCACACCACGTTCAGCTTCCTTGATGGTATAGAAACCGCTGGCAGCCCAGATAATAACCGCAGCCGCCGCCACGATGCCGACAATGCGTCCGCCCATCGGGCCGCGTGGTCCCTGAGAGCTGCTACCGCTCCCCTGGCCCCCTTTACCGCCACCGAGACCGCCAAGTTTTTTACTTAACTTGCGGAAGATATCATCCAGATCGGGCGGCCCCTGCTCGCGACCACCTTTATTGCCATTTCCCCCGGAGTTGCCGCCTTGGTTATTGCTGCTCCCCCACGGGTCGCGGTCCTGTCCGTTATTACCGGGCTGATTCCACGCCATGTATATGCTCCATATTTGTTTTTGATATCCCCACAGGGGTTAATATCTTCAGGCAAGCTGCAAGGTCAAATCACGTAATCAACCAGCGCTGGCTCTTGTTTACAGAGGCGACGCCAGTCAACGATCGGCATGCGCACCTGCAGACCCACGCTGCCGTCATCCTCCAGCCACTCTTTTTCTATCGCCTGAAGCTGATAGAACCGACTTCTCAGTCGCCCTTCCTGTGGCGGTAGACGCAACGTGTGCTGCGCTACTTCACCGGAAAGCCGTTCCGTCAAAGCCTGAAAAAGCAGTGGTACGCCAACCCCGGTCTGGGCGGAGAGCCAGACCCGAATCGGTTTATTCTCTTCATCTCTATCGATACGCGGTTCAAAATCATCCAGCATGTCGATTTTGTTCATCACCAGCAGCATCGGGATCTCATCGGCCTCAATTTCCGCCAGGACCGTATTTACTGCATCAATGTTTTCCTGCACCCGAACATCGGCTGCATCAATCACGTGCAGCAGCAGCGTCGCCTGACGCGTCTCCTGCAAAGTGGCTTTAAACGCCGCGACCAGATCGTGCGGCAGATGACGAATAAAGCCAACGGTATCCGCCAGCACGGTCTCGCCCACATCGGTAACATCAATGCGGCGCAGCGTCGGATCCAGCGTCGCGAACAGCTGGTTCGCAGCGTAGACCTCGGCTTCCGTTATCTGGTTGAACAGCGTTGATTTTCCGGCGTTGGTGTATCCCACCAGCGAGACGGTTGGAATATCGGCTTTGGCTCGTGACCGCCGTCCTTGCTCACGCTGTTTTGACACTTTCTCCAGCCGCGACAGGATCTGCATGATCCGATTGCGCAGGAGTCGACGGTCAGTTTCGAGCTGGGTTTCACCCGGGCCGCGCAAACCAATCCCGCCTTTCTGTCTTTCAAGGTGGGTCCAGCCGCGAACCAGGCGCGTGGCCATATGGCGCAGCTGTGCCAGCTCAACCTGCAGTTTCCCTTCATGGGTACGCGCGCGCTGGGCAAAAATATCTAAGATAAGACCTGTGCGATCGATAACCCGGCATTCGCATAAGCGCTCCAGATTTCGTTCCTGAGCCGGGCTCAGGGCATGATCGAACAGCACGACTGACGCGCCGGTCGCTTTTACGGCTTCCGCAATTTCGACAGCCTTACCTTCACCAACAAAATATTTTGGGTGCGGTGCTTTACGGCTACCGGTAATCACCTGCATTGCTTCGACACCGGCAGAGGAGACCAGGGATTCAAACTCCTGAAGGTCTTCCATATCTTTGTCTTGCGAAAAATAGATGTGTACCAGCACCGCCTGCTCACCGGCATCATAACGGTCAAACAAGCGTAAACCCCTTATAAAATACCAGCGGGGAACACAGTTACCCGTTGTCTTTCAGGCCGCATGGACGTTGGCTTTCTTGCCCGACTCTGGCCGGGCCGCCACACGCGTCGTTCAAATCTGCCCCTGGCAAATTTGTTATTCACCCCAGTCATTTACTTACGCAAATGGCTGGGGAGTCACTACGCGCCGCCTTTCTGCAACCTGAAACGCATCGAATAAACCTGGCTCCCCGGCATGGAAAAACAGCATCAACCTTATTCGGTGTCTTCGCTGTCTTGCTGCGGCGCAGATGAACCCTGCGCGCTACCACCGTGGTGATAGTTGCTTGTACCGCCGCCAGCATTATTGCTGTGGTGAGACACCGGGCGAGACGGGACAACAGTAGAAATTGCGTGCTTGTAGACCATCTGGCTGACCGTGTTTTTCAACAGGATCACGAACTGATCGAAAGACTCAATTTGCCCTTGCAGCTTAATACCATTCACCAAATAAATAGAAACCGGAACGCGTTCCCGACGCAAAGCGTTCAGGAACGGATCTTGTAAAGATTGCCCCTTAGCCATTCTCTCTTTTCCTTATATGTATGCTTGTTTTGTACTCAGAACCTTACGATTCTTAAAAAAAATTACGCACGATACCGTTTAATTGTACACGTTCAGTCCTGGCTCGCACCAACTACCTGTAATACTTTGTTGAGCGCCTGTTCAGGATGTTCACTATCTAACCAGTGAATATCTTCCCAGCCGCGTAACCAGGTAATCTGACGTTTCGCTAACTGTCTCGTGGCGCAAACACCTCGATAAACCATTTCATCATACGGGATCTCGCCATCAAGATATGACCACATCTGGCGGTATCCGACACAACGAATGGAAGGCATATCCGTATGCAAATCTCCGCGGGCAAAAAGCGCCCGTACTTCTGCTTCAAAACCCGAAGCCAACATCTGATGAAAACGCTGCTCTATGCGTTGATGGAGCAGTTCACGGCTCGCCGGGGCGATGGCGAACTGATGCACCTGGTACGGCAGAGCGTCTCCTGACGTTTGCGTCAGTTCCGTTAAAGTTTTACCCGAAATGAAAAAAACTTCCAGTGCCCGGGAAAGTCTTTGCGGATCATTTGGATGAATACGCGCGGCGGCAACGGGATCGATCTCCTGTAGCTGCCGGTGCAATGCGTGCCACCCCTGCTCTGCTGCCTGCTGCTCAATTTTAGCCCTGACCTGTGGATCCGCCGACGGTAACGGCGACAATCCTTCCAGCAACGCTTTGAAATACAACATCGTTCCGCCAACCAGTAGCGGAATACGCCCGGCTGCGACGATCTCCGCCATTTCAGCCAGCGCATCGCGGCGAAAATCCGCCGCGGAATAAGCCTCTGCCGGATCGCGAATGTCCAGCAGCCGATGCGGCGCAGCGCTCAGCTCCGCGGCATCTGGCTTGGCAGTGCCAATATCCATTCCTCGATAGATAAGGGCGGAATCAACACTAATCAACTCTACCGGTAAAATTTTACGCAAAGCAATCGCCAGGGCGGTTTTACCGGAGGCCGTCGGGCCCATTAAAAATATTGCCTTAGGCAGGCTCGCCGTGGTGGTATCACTCATCTTTCAGGGCAGTCATCGCCGAATGTAAATCAACAGGTTGTAACAGACCACCCGGCGGGGCTTTTACCAGCTGCGGGCACAAACGTTCAACGTCGGCCAGCACGGTAATCGCCTGCGCCATATTCCACTGCGCATGTTCGCTCGCCAGATTACGCGCGATCCACTGCGCGATGTTGCCGACGTCGAATGCCTTTTGCTGCGCCAGGTAGCCTATCAGTTCAGGAATCAAGATTTGTAAATTTTGTTGTCTTAAGGGTAAAGGCACGGCGCGAACCGTTAAATGTTGCGCGTCAGACTGCAGATCGATACCCAGTAACGCCAGCGCCGACTGCGCTTTATCCAGCGCCGCTTTCTCCGCAGCGGACGCTTTCAGCCGCAGCGGGATCAGCAGCGGCTGAGCGCACACCGGCTCCACCTCCGGCGTCAGCTGCGCCTGCCGCAGCCAGCGTTCGGCAACCGGCAACGACAGCAGCGCCAGCTTGCCGTCTCGCTCCAGCAGCGCGCAATCACCAGCAACGATAGTCAGTACGCGGCCAAAGCTTTGGCTGTGCCCGGATAGCCCCTCCGCTGCAGGTGCCGGTGCGCTGCTTTTGCGTTCCACCGCCGGTGTTTCCAGCAGCTGGCGATAGAGCGCCCCCTGCTGTTTCTGATAGCCGGGCTGCGCATGCGGCCAGCTGGCCGCGCCCGCAGCAGCTCCCGGAGACGGGCGCGGCGCCTCGCTACTATAGCGCGGTGCCGCGGGCTCACGAACCGCCGCCGGCTGGGCAAAGTGGTTGCCGCCCGCCGCCACCCGGTTTTCCGGAACCGTCGGGCGCAGCGGCTCAGCTTCGTGTTCTTCTGCCAGCGGGGCGTTAAGCTGCTGCTGGAGCACGCTCAATACGCCCTGATAGATAAAGTCATGCACCAGACGCGACTGGTGGAAACGGACTTCATGCTTCGCCGGGTGGACGTTGACATCCACCTGGTGCGGATCGATCTCCAGATAAAGCACAAATGCCGGCTGCTGGTCGGCCCCCAGCTTATCTTCGCAGGCCTGACGAATCGCATGATTAATTAAACGATCGCGCATCATGCGACCATTGACGTAGCAATACTGAATTTCCGCCAGCGTCGGGTTGGTATGTAAAGGGTCGGCCACCCAGCCGCGCAGGGTCAGATCGCCATGCTGCCACTCGAGCGCCAGGGCATGTTCGAGAAACGGCATGCCGCAGATCGCGCCCAGCCGCCGTTCGCGCTGACCGCCCTCAGGCACCGCACGATACTGACGCACCGCTTTGCCGTTATGGCTGAGGTTAATGGTGACGTCAAAACGCGCCAGCGCAATGCGTCTGACGATTTCATCGATGTGGCCAAACTCGGTCTTTTCGGTACGCATAAACTTGCGCCGCGCCGGGGTGTTGTAAAACAGATCCAGCACTTCCAGCGTGGTCCCAACCGGATGCGCCGCCGGTTTGACGGTCACCTCCTGATCGCGCCCCTCGGCGTAGGCCTGCCAGGCCTCCTGCTGTTCCGCAGTGCGGGAAGTCAGCGTCAGTCGGGCAACCGAGCTGATACTGGCCAGCGCCTCGCCGCGAAAACCGAGGCTGATAATCGCTTCCAGGTCGTCGAGCGTGGCAATTTTACTGGTGGCATGACGGGCCAGCGCCAGCGCCAGCTCGTCCTTTTTGATCCCGCAGCCGTTATCGCGAATGCGGATAAGCTTTGCGCCGCCGCGCTCGATATCAATATCAATTCGCGTCGCGCCAGCGTCGAGACTGTTTTCTACCAGCTCCTTCACCACCGACGCCGGACGTTCCACCACCTCACCTGCGGCAATCTGGTTGGCGAGCTGCGGCGGTAGAACCTGAATCGGCATGACTGACTCCTTAATTGATCAACGTCCTGCCAGGCGAAGTGGCGCTGGCGGTTTGGGCGGTCTCTCCGCGCGGTGCCGACTGAAGCGGATGTTGCATAAAGTAGTTACGCAGGCCGTTATAAATGGCTTCGGCAATCTGCTGCTGATAATTGTCGCTGCCTAACAGGCGCTCTTCTCCGGTGTTGCTGATGAAGCCGGTTTCCACCAGGATCGACGGAATATCCGGCGAGCGCAATACGCCAAGGCTGGCATGCTCAGGGCGGCGTTTGTGCAGATCGCCCACCCGCTGCAGCTGGCTCAATACGTTTGTCGCCACATCATAGCCAACGCGCTGTGAATGACCGAACTGTAAATCCAGAACCGCCTGGCTCAGGTAAGGGTCCGACTGGCTGTTCGCCAGCACATCGCCCGCGCCGCCCAGCAGTTCAGACTGCTTCTCATGCTGCTCGAGCCAGCCCGCCATCTCACTGTTCGCACGACGGTTGGACAGCACCCATACCGACGCGCCGGTGGCATCGCGATTCGGTGCCGCATCGGCGTGAATGGACACCAGGAAGTTAGCATTCTGCTTACGCGCCACGTCCGAACGCCCCATCACCGAAATAAAGTAATCCCCATCGCGGGTCAACACTGGCTTGAATAGCGGATCGGCATTTAACAGCGCGCGCAGTTTGCGAGCGATGGCAATCGTGACATTCTTCTCTTTGGTGCCGTTCGGTCCAATCGCGCCAGGATCCTGTCCACCGTGACCGGCATCAATGGCGATAATCACCTTATCATCCGACGCCACCGCACGGCTTACCGGGCGCGTCACGCTCTGGCTGCTGGTCATCGCCGTTTGTCGTTCGCTACCGGACGATTTGAACGGATTCCGTGCGGGCTCAGCCGGGCGTACAGGCTGCACGACAGGGGCTTCTACCCGTTTGGCTACCACCGGCGGCGGTGGTGGAGGCGGCGGAGGCGGAGCATCGGCGTTAATGGTGAAAACCACGGTGTAGTTTGAGCCATTTTGCTGCTTCACCGCGCGCGTTTTACCATCTTCCGTCAGATCCACCAGCAGTCGCAGAGTCTGGGTATCCTGCGGCGTTCCCGCCCGAATGCTTTTCACCAGATTGTTGCCGCTGAACAGCAGCGGTAGCCCCTGAAGCGCGCCGCTCTGCTTAATATCCAGCGCCACGGTACGCTTGCCCTGTGGAGTGAACGAATATTCGGGATCGCCGATAAAGCTAATCGTAATACGGGCCTGCTGATCTCCATTTGCAACCTGGATATCGGATAAACTTGCCGCAGTGGCCTGAATGCTAAACAGCATCAGCGTCGCGGCCAGCCAACTGGTTATGCGATAGATCATCCCGTTATCCTTCAGGCTAAACGCGTCAATATAGACTCACCCAATGCAGAGACCGCCGTAACGCGCGCCTCACGCCCTTGTGCCTGATATGCAAGATGGATTTCGACATCCGGCTCAGGCAATACACCCGCACCTTGTTGAGGCCACTCCACCAGGCAGATGGCATCATTAGCAAAATAATCACGGATCCCCATAAACTCGAGCTCTTCAGGGTCCGCCAGACGATACAGGTCAAAGTGGTACACCATCAGATGATCGAGCGTATAGGGCTCCACCAGCGTATAGGTCGGGCTTTTGACATTCCCGCGATGGCCGAGCGCGTGTAAAAAGCCGCGGCTGAAGGTCGTTTTCCCCGCCCCTAAATCGCCATACAGATAGATGACCGTCGCGCCAGTACAGGCCTGCGCAATACGGTCACCAAGGTCTAAAGTTGCCTGCTCATCGGCTAAAGGAATCACTCGGTTCATCATGGTTCAGGTCAATCACATCCGGGTTAACAACACGCCTGAGCGTGGAAAAGAGATCGGTCGCCAGCATCCCGCGGCTGCCATAGCGGGCAGCCAGTCGGTCAGCGGCTTCGCCATGCGCCACGCAGCCGGCGCAGGCAGCATCATACGGCGTCAGCCGTTGTCCTGACAGTGCGGCGATAATACCGGTCAGCACATCGCCCATTCCGCCGCTGGCCATCCCGGCATTGCCGGCATCGATAATGCCCATCTCGCCTGCTTCGCTGGCCACCACCGTGCCCGCGCCTTTCAGCACGACCACGCCTCCGTAACGTTTTACCAGACGTTGCGCAGAAAGTAAGCGATCGCTTTCAATTTCTGCCACGTTACAGTTCAGCAGACGGGCGGCTTCACCGGGGTGCGGCGTCAGCACACGATTGTGACGTTTATCGGGATTGATTGCCAGCAGGTTCAACGCATCCGCATCCCATACCATCGGCTTGCGGCAATCCCATACCTGACGCAGCGCCTGGGCTCCCCATTCGTTTTGTCCAAGGCCGGGGCCAATCGCCACCACATCGGCCCACTGCAGGCTGTCATCAACACTCTGCGTCGTCAGCTCGTGGACCATTAATTCAGGCCTGGCGGCGACGATAGGGGCAATGTTTTCTTTGTGAGTGAGCACTCGCACCAAACCCGCCCCCGCCCGTAACGCCGCTTCACCGGCCATGCGGATAGCGCCAGCGGTACCGCGATCGCCACCAATAATCACCAGCTTACCGTGATCGCCTTTATGCGATGTCGGACGTCTTGGAGGGAGCCAGTCGGCCAGCTGTGACGCATCGAAACGCCGCAGCGGCACCGTCTGCGCAGCCAACCAACTTTCGAGTCCCAGCGCGTGGTAGTACAGGCGGCCAACCACATCCCGGGCTTTGCCCGTCAGCAGCCCGGGCTTGAGGCCAATAAACGTGATCGTGCAGGCCGCATCTATCACCGCCCCAGGGGTGCTCCCGGTTTGCGCATTGAGTCCCGAGGGAATATCCAGCGCCACAACCGGCGCAGGATGCGCATTCGCACGCTGGATTAAGGTCGCGATGTTCTCCCGCGGAGCGCTATGCAGCCCGGTGCCAAGAAGCCCGTCGATAATGAGAGAAATATCCTGTGGCCAGGGGATATCTGCGGCGTGAATGGTTCCACCGGCGTTCAACCACGCATCACGCGCGGCGCTGGCTTCTTCCGGCAGCGCTTTCTCGCTCTCGAGTGCCAGCAGCGTGACGGCGATGCCGTCGGCCTGCGCCAGGCGCGCCACCACGTAGCCATCACCACCGTTATTGCCATGACCGCAGAGGATCAGCCAGTGCTTGCTGGCAGGGTAGTCGGCTCGCGCCCGCTGAAAAGCCGCTTCCCCGGCCCGTATCATCAGCTCAAACAGCGTCAGGCCCAGACTGTCCGCCGCCGCTTTTTCCGCGCGCCGCAGCGCATCTGCAGGCCAGATGAAGTGTGGTATACTCACAGGGTTTTTCGTCATCGTATGGTCCATCATGTCTCAGCCCCTCGATCTCAATAAGTTAGCGCAGCAAATCAAGCAATGGGGCACTGAACTGGGGTTCCAGCAGGTCGGGATTACCGATACCGATCTCAGCGCCAGCGAACCTAAACTGCAGGCATGGCTGGATAAACAATACCACGGCGAGATGGAATGGATGGCGCGTCACGGAATGATGCGCGCCCGTCCCCATGAGCTTCAGCCCGGTACGTTACGCGTGATCAGCGTGCGGATGAACTATCTTCCCGCCAACGCCGCTTTTGCCCGCACCCTGAAAGATCCCACGCTGGGTTACGTCAGCCGTTATGCCCTTGGGCGTGATTATCATAAACTGTTGCGTAACCGCCTGAAAAAACTCGGAGAGATGATTCAGGAACAGTGTGCTTCGCTCAATTTTAGACCGTTTGTCGATTCTGCGCCCATTCTGGAGCGCCCTTTGGCGGAAAAAGCCGGACTTGGCTGGACCGGCAAGCACTCGCTGATTCTCAACCGCGATGCCGGATCGTTCTTTTTCCTCGGCGAACTGCTCGTTGATATTCCGCTCCCCATCGACAGTCCGGTGACGGAAGAGTGCGGCCGTTGCGTGGCCTGCATGACTATCTGCCCCACCGGCGCGATTGTCGAACCCTATACCGTGGATGCCCGCCGCTGTATCTCCTATCTGACCATTGAGCTGGAAGGCGCCATTCCCGAGGAGTTTCGCCCGCTGATCGGCAACCGCATTTACGGCTGCGATGACTGTCAGTTGATTTGCCCGTGGAACCGCTTCTCGCAGTTAACGGACGAAGCGGATTTCAGCCCGCGTAAAGCGCTGCATGCGCCGCCGCTGGTAGAGCTGTTTGCGTGGAGCGAAGCCCATTTTCTCAAGGTGACGGAGGGTTCTGCCATTCGCCGCATCGGTCATCTGCGCTGGCTACGGAATATTGCCGTTGCATTGGGCAATGCGCCGTGGGATGAAGCGCATCTGACGGCGCTGGAAAGTCGCCGAGGTGAGCACCCACTACTCGATGAACACATTGAGTGGGCGGTGGCGCAGCAAATCGACAAGCGCAATGCCAACGTGGTTGAAGTGCAGTTGCCGAAGAAACAGCGTCTGGTCCGGGTGATTGAGAAAGGGTTGCCGAGGGATGCCTGATTCATTCACAGGCTGTGAATAAAAACAAAAATACATTGCGTTTCAACACGCAGACGTTCGTCAAGTGATCGAATTAACACTTTGAAATGAAATTTATTTGTTAAATATCAAATAGATAGATTGATATCATTCAACAAGTGAAGTTTTTCAACGTCAGGCGGAAAGAGTTTAACCTGTGGATAACTCTGTTTACAGTATTTTTCTTACGACAGCGGAAAGCATCCCCGGTGCGATTTTGCACTGTGGATAAACTGGAGATGAGAAGAAATTTTGGAGCGGGAAACGAGACTCGAACTCGCGACCCCGACCTTGGCAAGGTCGTGCTCTACCAACTGAGCTATTCCCGCTTGGGTATGGTGACTTTCAAATTTTGGAGCGGGAAACGAGACTCGAACTCGCGACCCCGACCTTGGCAAGGTCGTGCTCTACCAACTGAGCTATTCCCGCTTGGGTATGGTGCTTTCAAATTTTGGAGCGGGAAACGAGACTCGAACTCGCGACCCCGACCTTGGCAAGGTCGTGCTCTACCAACTGAGCTATTCCCGCATACTTCTTGCCATATTTCTACGGCGCCGTGATGTGCATTTCTGCTTCGTCACGGGAGGCGCATTATACGAGAATTCGATTTACCTGCAACCCCCCTGCGAACACTTTTTTGCGTTTTTTGTCTGAATGGACATTTTATCGCCAGACACACCGCCAAATTGTACAAATAAGCATCGGGCAAGGCAAAATAACTTTTTCCAGCCGTGCTAAAGGCGCAAAATCGCTCAGATTTCCGGGTCGCGATACCCGCTAACGGTCAACAACCATGACAAACAGGGAAATTCAGATGACAAGAGCGCTTTCCGTCCTGCTGCTGACCACGCTGCTTGCTGCAGGGACAGCATCTGCGACGACGCTGCATTTCGGCACCACGACGGCCAATCCGCCCTTTGAAACCGTGAATGCGAAAAACCAGCCCTCAGGGTTTGATATCGATCTGGCCAAAGCGCTGTGTAAACAGATGCAGGCCGAATGCAAATTTACCCCGCAGGACTTCAATACGCTGATTCCCGCGCTGCGCTTTAAAAAATTCGATGCCATCATTGCCGGCATTGAAGTCATCCCCATGCGCGAAAAGCAGGTCGCCTTTACCCAGCCCTATCGTCAGACGCTCTCCGGCGTGGTCGTGACGGAAAAAGGGGCCGCCCACCGCTTCGCCGATCTGAAGGGCAAGAAGCTCGGCGTCGTTAAAGGCACCGTCCATCAGCACTATCTGCACGATAAACAAAAAGGGGTCAACGTCATCGAGTATGACAATGAGGCCAGTGCACTGGCCGCGCTGAAAGAGGGGAGCGTGAATGCGGTAATGGGTGACCAGACCACCCTCGACCCGTGGCTGCAGGAGAATCCTGACTACGCCATGATGGATGAACGAGCGACCGACCCGAAATATTACGGCAAGCAATATGCCATTGCGCTACGTAAAGACGATCCGGAGCTGCTCAATGCCATGAATGCTGCGCTGGAGGTGGTTAAGGCGTCGCCTGACTTCCAGGCGATGGAACAGAAGTGGTTTAAATAAGAGAGCAACGCCGGGGCCATCTGACCCCGGCGCTGGTATTACAACTTGATAAAGTTCTCGCGATAGTAAGCCAGTTCCGCTACCGACTCGCGGATATCATCCATCGCCTGATGGGTGCCCTGCTTTTTAAAACCATCAAGGATTTCCGGCTTCCAGCGGCGCGCCAGCTCTTTCAGCGTGCTAACGTCGAGGTAGCGGTAGTGGAAATAAGCTTCCAGCTCAGGCATATATTTGAACAGGAAGCGGCGATCCTGACCAATGCTGTTGCCGCAGATAGGCGATTTGCCCGCCGGCACCCACTGTTTAAGAAAGTCGAGGGTCGCCAGTTCCGCTTCGCGATCGCCCAGGGTGCTGGCCTTAACGCGTTCGACCAGCCCGCTCCCGGTATGCGTGCGCACGTTCCACTCATCCATCAGCGCCAGCTGCGCGTCGGACTGGTGAACCGCAATCGTCGGCCCTTCCGCCAGAATATTCAGGTGCGCATCGGTCACCAGAGTGGCGATTTCAATAATGCGATCGCGCTCAGGATCCAGCCCGGTCATTTCGAGATCGATCCAAATCAGGTTGTTTTCATCTGCACTCATGCTATTTTCCACCCATAATTTTACAATTCTGGCCCGTAAAACTTCAGGATGCAGGCAAAGCAACGTACCAGCATCTTGCAAGATGACGGGTCGATATTCATCTTAGATAGCGTGTATCATAGAGGTTTTGCCCACTTAGGGCGACCAGGAGCCAGTCCGATTGAGTAAAAATAAACTCTCCAAAGGCCAACAGCGCCGCGTGAAGGCCAACCACCAGCGCCGCCTGAAAACGACTTCGGAGAAGGCCGATTACGATGACAACCTGTTTGGTGAAACCTCCGAAGGGATCGTCATCAGCCGCTTTGGCATGCATGCCGATGTCGAATCCGCCGACGGTAGCGTTCACCGCTGCAATATTCGCCGCACAATCCGTTCGCTGGTGACCGGCGATCGCGTCGTCTGGAGACCAGGTAAAGATGCCGCCGACGGCGTCAATGTGAAGGGGATTGTGGAGGCGGTACACGACCGAACCTCCGTCCTGACCCGTCCGGACTTTTACGATGGCGTCAAACCCATCGCCGCCAATATCGATCAAATCGTCATTGTTTCCGCGATCCTGCCCGAGCTGTCCCTGAACATTATCGACCGCTATCTGGTCGCCTGTGAGACGCTGGACGTTGAACCGCTGATTGTGCTCAATAAGACCGATCTGCTGGATGCCGACGGCATGGCCTTCGTTAACGAGCAGATGGATATCTACCGCGGCATCGGCTATCGCGTGCTGATGGTTTCCAGTCGTACTCAGGATGGCCTCAAGCCGCTTGAGGAAGCGCTCACAGACCGCATCAGTATCTTTGCCGGGCAGTCCGGGGTAGGCAAATCCAGCCTGCTGAATGCGCTGCTGGGTCTGCATGAAGATCAGATCCTGACCAATGACGTCTCTGACAACTCAGGACTTGGCCAGCACACCACCACCGCCGCGCGCCTCTATCACTTCCCGCACGGCGGCGATGTCATTGACTCCCCCGGCGTTCGCGAATTCGGCCTGTGGCACCTGGAGGCGGAACAAATTACCCACGGCTTTGTCGAATTCCATGATTATTTAGGCCGTTGTAAATATCGCGACTGCAAGCACGATACCGATCCGGGCTGCGCCATTCGTGAAGCGGTAGAAAATGGCCACATCGCCGGGAGCCGTTTTGAAAACTATCACCGCATTCTGGAAAGCATGACTCAGGTACAGGTAAAAACGCGTAAAAGCTTTTCATCATCCGATGACTGACATTTAAGCTGAGCATCGTTAGAATCGTCCCCTTTTTTCAGGACCCCGCACGTTGACGGGGTCAGGAACGACAAATCATGGCCTGGAGGCTACCTTGTTAAACGATCTTAAACTTTCACTGCAATACATTCTGCCTAAACTGTGGCTCACCCGCCTCGCAGGCTGGGGTGCGAGCAAACGAGCGGGTTGGCTGACAAAGCTGGTCATCGATCTGTTCGTGAAATGCTACAAGGTCGATATGAAAGAGGCGCAAAAGCCTGATACCGCCAGCTACCGCACCTTTAACGATTTCTTCGTGCGCCCGCTGCGCGAAGACGCCCGTCCGCTGAACACCGATCCTAACGTGCTGGTCATGCCTGCCGATGGCGTCATCAGCCAGCTGGGCGCCATCGAAGATGACAAAATTTTGCAGGCCAAAGGCCACAACTACACCCTGGAAGCGCTGCTGGCAGGGAACTACCAGATGGCCGATCTGTTCCGCAACGGTACCTTCGCCACCACCTACCTGTCGCCGCGTGACTATCACCGCGTCCACATGCCGTGCAACGGTATCCTGCGTGAAATGATCTACGTCCCGGGGGATCTGTTCTCCGTTAACCACCTGACCGCACAGAACGTTCCGAATCTGTTTGCCCGTAACGAGCGCGTTATCTGCCTGTTTGATACTGAATTTGGCCCGATGGCGCAAATTCTGGTGGGGGCGACGATTGTTGGCAGCATTGAAACCGTGTGGTCCGGTACCGTGACCCCGCCGCGTGAAGGCGTTATCAAACGCTGGACCTGGCCGGCGGGCGACAGCGAAGGTTCCGTCGCGCTGCTGAAAGGCCAGGAGATGGGCCGCTTTAAGCTCGGTTCGACGGTAATCAACCTGTTTGCCCCGGGCAAAGTGAAGCTGGTTGAACAGCTGAAAAGCCTCTCCGCCACCCAACTCGGCCAGCCGCTGGCAACTGCCGTAGAGACCATGTCCGCGACCGCAGATGGCGTCAGCCCACTGAGCGACGCGACGCAAGACGAAGGTTAATTCCTGACAAAAAAGGGTTATGCCGTGCGCCTGATATATATTTTCCTGCTGGCCTGGAGCCTCAGTCTGGGGGCGTACGCAGCGACAGCCCCCGATGCGAAACAGATCGCTCAGGAACTGGAACAGGCGAAGGCGGCAAAACCCGCTCAGCCTGGTACCGTTGAAGCCTTACAATCTGCACTGAACGCGCTCGAGGAACGCAGCGCCTCCCTTGAGCGCGCGCGCCAGTACCAGCAGGTTATCGATAATTTCCCCAAACTTTTCCAGACGCTGCGTTCGCAGATCGGCAATCTGCCCGATGAGCCGCGCCAGGTCTCAACCAACCTCTCCACGGATGCGCTGAACCAGGAAATCCTGCAGGTCAGCAGTCAGCTGCTCGAAGCCAGCCGCCAGGCCCAGCAGGAGCAGGAACGCGCCCGCGATATCGCCGATTCGCTTAACCAGCTTCCGCAGCAGCAGAGCGACGCGCGTCGCCAGCTCAATGAAGTTGAGCGCCGCGTCGGCACGCAAACCAGCAATACGCCGCTGGCACAGGCGCAGAATCTTGGTCTGCAGGCGGAATCTGCGCGCCTGAAAGCGCTGGTGAACGAACTGGATCTGGCACAGCTCTCGGCGAACAATCGTCAGGAGCTGTCGCGGATGCGCGGCGATCTGGCGCAGAAGCAGGGCAAGCTGCTCGACGGCTATCTGCAGGCGCTGCGCAATCAGCTCAATAGCCAGCGTCAACGTGAAGCGGAAAAAGCGCTGGAAAGCACCGAGCTGCTGGCAGAGAACAGTGAAAACCTGCCGCCGGAGCTCGTGGCCCAGTTTAAAGTCAACCGTGAGCTGTCACAGGCGCTGAACCAGCAGGCCCAGCGTATGGATCTGGTGGCCTCGCAGCAGCGTCAGGCGGCCAACCAGACGCTGCAGGTGCGCCAGGCGCTGAATACCCTGCGCGAACAGTCGCAGTGGCTGGGCTCCTCCAACCTGCTGGGCGAAGCCCTGCGCGCCCAGGTAGCTCGTCTGCCTGAAACGCCGAAGCCGCAGCAGCTGGATACCGAGATGGCGCAGCTCCGGGTGCAGCGTCTGCATTATGAGGATCTGCTCGGCAGCCAGCCGCAGCTGCGTCTGATTCGCCAGGCGGACGGCGAGCCGCTCACCAGTGAACAAAGCCGCATTCTGGAAGCGCAGCTGCGCACGCAAACCGAGTTGCTCAATTCGCTGCTCCAGGGCGGCGATACGCTGATACTGGAGCTGACCAAGCTGAAGGTCTCCAACGGTCAGCTGGAAGATGCGCTGAAAGAGATCAACGAAGCAACGCACCGCTATCTGTTCTGGACGTCGGACGTCAGCCCAATCGGTTTTTCGTGGCCGCTGGAAATCGTCCACGACCTGCGCCGCCTGGTCTCTCTCGATACCGTCAGCCAGCTTGGCAAAGCCAGCGCCATGATGTTAACCAGCAAGGAGACGCTGCTGCCGCTGTTTGGCGCGCTGATCCTGGTCGGCTTCAGCATCAGTTCGCGCCGCCACTTTACCCGCTTCCTCGAACGCTCCAGCGCCCGCGTCGGCAAAGTCACGCAGGATCATTTCTGGCTCACTCTGCGTACGGTGTTCTGGTCGATTCTGGTGGCCTCTCCCCTCCCCGTGCTGTGGATGACACTGGGCTACGGCCTGCAATCGGCATGGCCCTATCCGCTGGCGGTGGCGATCGGCGAAAGCGTCACCGCCACGGTGCCGCTGCTGTGGGTGGTGATGATTTGCGCCACCTTTGCGCGTCCGAACGGCCTGTTTATCGCGCACTTCGGCTGGCCGCGCAGTCGCGTCAGCAAAGCCATGCGCTACTACCTGATGAGCATCGGCCTGATCGTGCCGCTGATTATCGCGCTGATCATGTTTGATAATCTTAACGACCGGGAGTTTTCCGCTTCGCTCGGCCGCCTCTGCTTCCTGCTGATTTGCGGGGCGCTGGCGCTGGTCACCCTGAGCCTGAAGCATGCCGGGATCCCGCTTTATCTCGATAAAGCCGGGAACGGCGATAACATGGTTAACCGCATGCTGTGGAACCTGCTGCTCGGCGCGCCGTTAATCGCCATGCTGGCGGCGGCGATCGGTTATCTGGCCACCGCCCAGGCGCTGCTGGCAAGGCTGGAAACCTCCGTTGCTATCTGGTTCCTGCTGCTGGTGGTCTACCACATCATTCGCCGCTGGATGCTGATTCAGCGCCGCCGGCTGGCCTTCGATCGCGCGAAACATCGACGGGCGGAAATTCTCGCTCAGCGTGCTCGCGGGGAAGATGACGTCGCCCATTCCAGCAGCCCTGAGGGTTCCGCGGAGAACGAAGTGAGTGAAATCGATCTCGATGCGATCAGTACGCAGTCCCTGCGTCTGGTCCGTTCGCTGCTGATGTTGATCGCGCTGGTCTCGGTGATCGTCCTGTGGTCAGAAATTCACTCCGCCTTCGGCTTCCTCGAAAATATCTCGTTGTGGGATGTCACCTCGACGGTGCAGGGCGTTGAAAGTCTGGAGCCGATTACCCTCGGCGCCGTGCTGATTGCCATTCTGGTGCTGATTATCACCACCCAGCTGGTGCGAAACTTACCGGCGCTGCTGGAGCTGGCGATTCTGCAACACCTCGATCTCACCCCGGGAACCGGGTATGCCATCACCACCATCACCAAATATCTGCTGATGCTGATTGGCGGCCTGATGGGCTTCTCGATGATTGGGATTGAATGGGCCAAGCTGCAGTGGCTGGTCGCCGCCCTCGGCGTAGGGCTGGGCTTTGGTCTCCAGGAGATCTTCGCCAACTTTATCTCCGGCCTGATCATCCTGTTTGAAAAACCGATACGTATTGGCGATACGGTCACGATCCGCGATCTGACCGGCAGCGTCACCCGCATCAATACCCGCGCCACCACCATCAGCGACTGGGACCGTAAAGAGATTATCGTGCCTAACAAGGCCTTCATCACCGAGCAGTTTATCAACTGGTCGCTCTCTGACTCGGTCACCCGCGTGGTGTTAACCATCCCGGCGCCAGCGGATGCCAACACCGAAGAGGTCACGCAGATCCTGATCGCCGCCGCCCACCGCTGTTCGCTGGTGATCGATACGCCGGCGCCGGAAGCGTTCCTCGTCGACCTGCAGCAGGGGATTCAGATTTTCGAGCTGCGTATCTACGCCGCCGAGATGGGGCATCGTATGCCGCTGCGTCACGAGCTCCACCAGCTGATTCTGGCCGGCTATCGTGAACACGGTATCGATATGCCGTTCCCGCCGTTCCAGATGCGTCTGGAAAGTATTGATGGCAGAAAAAGCAGCCGGGCGCTGACGTCAGCCGGGAAATCCAGCCGCACGGCGGGGAGCCTGTAACACCCATCGCGCCTAGACGGCGCGATATCCGTTAGCCTGTCCCGCGCTTCCCTTAGCCCGTTCGGTAAGGGAAGCGGCTGGGCATCAGGCGCGATCGACGGTAAAGGCAATCACTTCGCTGATGCTTTCGGCGCCCAGCGCCAGCATCACCACGCGATCGACCCCCAGCGCCACGCCGGAACAGTCCGGCAGTCCGGCGGCCAGCGCATCAAGCAGATTCCGATCGATAGGCTGCTGCGGCAGACCGCGGGCCGCACGTTTGCGGTTATCCTGCTCGAAACGCTGCTGCTGTTCACGCGCGTCGGTCAGTTCGTGGAAACCATTCGCCAGCTCAATGCCTTTGTAATAGACCTCAAAGCGCTCCGCCACGCGGTGATCTTCGGTGCTGATTTGCGCCAGAGACGCCTGACTGGCCGGGAAGTGATAGACAAAGGTCGGGCGATCTTTACCAATATGCGGCTCGACGCCCATGGTAAACAGCAGCTGCAGCAAGGTATCCCGGTCTTCTTCCGTATCGGCAATATTGCTCAGATCGAGCTTCGCCGCCGCTTCACGCAGCTGCGTCTTATCGGCCGACAGCGGATCAAGCTCAAGATGACGCAGGAACGCCTGCTGATAAGAGAGGCTTTCCGCCGGCTGGCACTCCAGCACCTGCTGAAGCAAGTCATCGACTTCGTTAATCAGCCGATACATGTCATAGCACGGACGATACCACTCCAGCATGGTGAATTCCGGATTGTGGTGACGCCCCATCTCTTCATTGCGGAAGCTACGACACAGCTGGAACACCGGGCCACAGCCCGCGGCCAGCAGGCGCTTCATATGGTATTCCGGGCTGGTCATAAGATAGAGATCCATCCCCTGCGAATAGCCAGGGCCGACGAAACGGGTCTGGAACGGAAACATGTGAATATCCGTCACCGTTGCCTGACTCATGCAAGGCGTCTCCACCTCCAGCACGCCGCGATCGCTAAAGAAACGGCGAATTTCCGCCATTATCGCCGCGCGTTTCAACAGGTTTGGAATGGACGCGCTCGGCTGCCAGGTTGCCGTCTCGCTCATGTTACTTTCTCCGATTTCATACAAGGGCACGAAGTCTACTCGTAACCGTCGGGTGAAACAAATTTTGTGCGAACCGGCCCTCCGGTGACCTACGGAAAAGGTACTGCCGAAGAGAATTCATCACCAGAGCTGATAAACCGGCGCACATATTGACAAAAAAATCGAACACATCAATTTTCCCCATCAACCCTACGGCTATACTCCTTTACCTATAAAGGAGCAGTGATACTTTTTCGCCAGTCCGGCGGCGAAATACACAAAAACTGGAGGAATGTCGTGCAAACTTTTCAAGCCGATCTTGCTGTTATTGGCGCTGGCGGAGCTGGTCTTCGCGCCGCTATTGCCGCGGCGCAGGCAAATCCACATGCCAAAATCGCACTGATTTCAAAAGTCTATCCCATGCGCAGCCATACCGTTGCGGCCGAGGGAGGTTCTGCTGCCGTTGCACAGGATCATGACAGCTTTGAGTACCATTTTCACGACACTGTCGCCGGTGGCGACTGGCTCTGTGAACAGGATGTCGTCGATTACTTTGTCCACCATTGCCCGGAGGAGATGACCCAGCTTGAGCAGTGGGGATGTCCGTGGAGCCGCCGTCCGGACGGTAGCGTCAACGTGCGCCGCTTCGGGGGGATGAAAATCGAACGCACGTGGTTTGCCGCCGATAAGACCGGCTTCCATATGTTGCATACCCTGTTCCAGACCTCCCTCCAGTTCCCCCAAATCCAACGCTTCGATGAACATTTCGTCCTCGACATTCTGGTCGACGATGGTCAGGCCCGTGGCCTGGTGGCGATGAATATGATGGAAGGTTCGCTGGTGCAAATCCGCGCAAATGCGGTGGTTATGGCGACCGGCGGCGCGGGACGTGTCTATCGCTATAACACCAACGGCGGCATCGTCACCGGTGACGGTATGGGCATGGCGCTGAGCCATGGCGTACCGCTGCGCGATATGGAGTTTGTCCAGTATCACCCAACCGGCCTGCCCGGCTCCGGCATTCTGATGACCGAAGGCTGTCGCGGCGAAGGCGGTATTCTGGTCAACAAAAATGGCTACCGCTACCTGCAGGATTACGGCATGGGTCCGGAAACCCCGCTGGGTGAGCCTAAAAACAAATATATGGAGCTCGGTCCGCGCGACAAAGTCTCCCAGGCCTTCTGGCATGAATGGCGTAAAGGCAACACCATCCCGACGCCGCGTGGCGACGTGGTCTATCTCGACCTGCGTCATCTCGGTGAGAAAAAGCTGCTCGAACGCCTGCCGTTTATCTGCGAGCTGGCCAAAGCCTATGTCGGCGTTGACCCGGTGAAAGAGCCGATTCCGGTGCGTCCGACCGCACACTACACCATGGGCGGCATTGAAACCGACCAGCAGTGTGAAACGCGGATTAAAGGCCTGTTCGCGGTTGGCGAATGTTCTTCCGTCGGTCTGCATGGCGCCAACCGCCTCGGCTCCAACTCGCTGGCAGAACTGGTGGTATTTGGCCGCCTCGCCGGTGAACAGGCGATGACGCGCGCTGCACAAGCCGGTGAAATGAACGTTGCGGCGCTGGACGCGCAGGCTGCCGATGTAGAAAAACGTCTGAAAGATCTCGTCAATCAGGAAGGTAACGAGAACTGGGCGAAAATTCGCGATGAAATGGGGCTGTCGATGGAAGAAGGCTGCGGTATCTATCGCACGCCGGAGCTGATGCAGAAAACCATCGATAAGCTGGCGGAGCTGCAGGAGCGCTTTAAGCGCGTGCGCATTACCGACAACTCCAGCGTCTTCAACACCGACCTGCTCTACACCATCGAACTGGGCCATGGCCTGAACGTTGCCGAATGTATGGCGCACTCCGCTATTGCACGTAAAGAGTCACGCGGCGCGCACCAGCGTCTGGATGAAGGCTGCACCGAACGAGATGATGTCAATTTCCTCAAACATACGCTGGCTTTCCGCGATGCGGATGGCACCACGCGCCTGGAGTATGGCGAGGTGAAAATCACCTCTCTGCCGCCGGCGAAACGCGTATATGGCGCAGAAGCGGAAGCAGCCGAGAAGAAGGAGACGGCAAATGGCTGAGATGAAAAACCTCAAAATTGAAGTGGTGCGCTACAACCCGGAAGTGGACACCGCCCCGCACAGCGCGTTCTATGAAGTGCCTTATGATGAACAAACCTCGCTGCTCGACGCGCTGGGTTATATCAAAGATAACCTTGCGCCAGACCTCAGCTATCGCTGGTCCTGCCGCATGGCGATCTGCGGTTCCTGTGGGATGATGGTCAACAAAGTGCCGAAACTGGCCTGTAAAACCTTCCTGCGCGAATACACCAAGGGCATTAAGGTTGAGGCGCTGGCCAACTTCCCGATTGAACGCGATCTGGTGGTCGATATGACCCACTTTATCGAGAGTCTGGAGGCCATTAAGCCCTATATCATTGGCAATCCGCGCACACCGGATCAGGGGCCAAACAAGCAAACCCCGGCGCAGATGGCCAAATACCATCAGTTCTCCGGCTGTATCAACTGCGGCCTGTGCTACGCCGCCTGCCCGCAGTTTGGTCTTAATCCGGAGTTTATCGGTCCGGCAGCCATCACCCTCGCCCATCGCTACAACGAAGACAGTCGCGACCACGGCAAGAAGGAGCGCATGGCGCAGCTTAACGGTCAGAACGGCGTCTGGACCTGTACCTTCGTTGGCTATTGCTCGGAAGTCTGTCCGAAGCATGTCGATCCGGCAGCCGCCATTCAGCAGGGCAAGGTAGAAAGCTCGAAAGACTTTCTTATCGCGACCCTGAAACCACGCTAAGGAGTGCATGATGACGACTAAACGCAAACCCTACGTGCGGCCGATGACGTCCACCTGGTGGAAAAAACTGCCGTTTTATCGCTTCTATATGGTGCGTGAAGGAACCGCAGTGCCAACGGTATGGTTCAGTATCGTGCTGATTTACGGTCTGTTTGCCCTGAAGCATGGCGCAGAAAGCTGGGCTGGCTATGTCGGCTTCCTGCAAAATCCGGTGGTGGTGGTCCTGAACCTGATCACCCTGGGCGCCGCGCTGCTGCACACAAAAACCTGGTTTGAGCTGGCGCCGAAAGCCGCCAATATCATTATTAAGGGTGAAAAAATGGGGCCAGAGCCGGTGATTAAAGGGCTTTGGGTGGTGACCGCGCTGGTGACCGTGGTGATCCTGTTTGTTGCTCTGTTCTGGTAAGGAGGCTGAAATGATCAATCCCAACCCGAAACGTTCCGATGAACCGGTATTCTGGGGGCTGTTTGGCGCAGGCGGTATGTGGGGCGCGATTGTCGCGCCGGTCATGGTGCTGCTGGTCGGTATTCTGCTGCCGTTAGGCCTGGCGCCGGGCGATGCATTCAGCTACGAGCGCGTACTGGGCTTTGCCCAGAGCTTTGTGGGCCGCGCCTTTATCTTCCTGATGATCGTCCTGCCGCTGTGGTGCGGGCTACACCGTATCCATCACGCCATGCACGACCTGAAAATTCACGTTCCGAATGGTAAGTGGGTCTTCTACGGCCTGGCCGCGATCCTGAGCGTTGTGACGCTGATTGGCGTGTTATTCATTTAACCTCCCTGCAGCCCGGTAGCATTCTGTTATCGGGCTCTCTTTTGCAGAAAATATCCCCGCTTTTCTCCAGATAGAATCTACACTTAGCTAAAAAGCCAGCAAGGAAAATGCTATGCGTGTGCTGCCCATTATTGCGGTTGTTGCCGCCTCGTTTCTGGTTGTTGCCTGTAGCACGCCAACGCCGCCACAAGGCGTAACGGTGGTCAGTCCATTTGATACCCAGCGCTATCTCGGCACCTGGTATGAAATAGCCCGCTTTGACCATCAGTTTGAAAGTGGCCTTGAAAAAGTGACCGCCACCTACAGCCTGCGCGATGATGGCGGACTGGATGTGGTGAACAAAGGCTATAACCCCGATCGGGGCATGTGGCAGAAAACCGATGGCGTGGCCTACTTCACCGGCCAGCCGACCCGTGCCGCGCTGAAAGTCTCCTTTTTCGGCCCTTTCTACGGCGGCTACAACGTGATCGCCCTGGATAAAGATTATCGCTACGCGCTGGTCTGCGGGCCAGACCGCGATTATCTGTGGCTACTGGCCCGCTCGCCAAAGGTCTCACCGGAAGTGAAACAACAGATGCTGGACATCGCCACCCGACAGGGCTTCGACGTCAGCAAACTTATCTGGGTTAACCAGCGCTATTAGTCAGTGCGCGCTGATTTTCAGCCCGATAATACCGACAACGATACACGCCAGGCTGGCAATACGCATGGCGCTGGCGGACTCGCCCAGCAGGACGATCCCGGTGATCGCCGCGCCTACTGCGCCAATTCCCGTCCAGACCGCATAGGCGGTGCCGACGGGCAGCGTTTTCATCGCCCATGACAGTAGCGCCATGCTGAGCACCATAGCCACAATCGTGATCACGCTTGGCAGCAGGCGACTAAAACCGTGGGTGTATTTCAGACCAACCGCCCAGACCACTTCCAGCAGACCGGCGATAAATAAAACGAACCAGGACACAGAACCCCCTTGATGGGGCCGTCCCCGAATGCGATACGCTTACAGGTCGTCCCGTAAGGTGTGGATGAAAGCACAGAGATTATAACCAGCAGAACGTACGATGGAAAGAACGGTACGGCCAGTCACCGTACCGTCAGGGTCTATTGCTGAGCTTTTGTCGCAGCCCCAGAAATGGCACTGCCGCCTTCTGAAATATCCTGACCCACACCACGTGTTGTATTACATGCGGTCAGCACAGAAGAGAGGGCCAAAACCGTAAAGAACGCTGCAATTGCTTTTTTCACCATAATATCATCCTTATTACCAGTTTTAGTTATCGTGCCCTATAAGCATAGACAACCTGACCCAGGATGGCGGAATCTCAGCGTTTTTTAAGAGAAAAGGAGTGAATTAGCGGAAGGTGTAAGCGAAACGGTACAGCGAAGCGGTGATCAAAGCAAAAGGTCGGGCCAAAAGGCGTTTAGCTGACCGCACGCGAAATCGCATGCCCCAGCCCCTGGATGTCTTCGCCAACGCCGCGGGCGGTATTGCATCCGGTAAGCAATATTGCGCTCAGAGAGAGCACCAGCAGAAGTTTTATCACGTTGTTCATCTTCCCTGCCTGCGGTTAATGAGCTGCTGTTTCCTTAACGGCTATTCCCTTGAGGGCTATAGCAGGCGCAGCACGCTGCTGCGCCAACCCTCTATGGCATGAATTACTTCACGCGGGATACGTATTCGCCAGAGCGAGTATCCACTTTGATGACTTCGCCAATCTGAACGAACAGCGGTACTTTAACCACTGCGCCAGTAGACAGCGTCGCCGGTTTACCGCCGGTACCTGCGGTATCACCTTTCAGGCCTGGATCGGTTTCCACGATTTCCAGCTCAACGAAGTTCGGCGGGGTGACGGAGATAGGCTGACCGTTCCACAGGGTCACGATGCACTCAGCCTGATCCAGCAGCCATTTTGCGTTATCGCCTACGGCTTTCGCATCGGCAGCCAGCTGCTCGAAAGTGGAGTTGTTCATGAAGTGATAGAACTCACCGTCGTTGTACAGGTAAGTCAGGTTCATATCAACAACGTCTGCGCCTTCGGCGGAATCGGTAGATTTGAAGGTTTTCTCTACGCGAGTCCCGGTCAGCAGACGGCGCAGCTTAACGCGGGCAAAAGCCTGGCCTTTGCCTGGTTTTACGAATTCACTGGCTTCAACGGCATAAGGTTCGCCGTCCATCATGATTTTAAGACCGGCACGAAAATCGTTGCTATAGTAAGTCGCCATAAGGCCCTCTAAATTTGTTAATTGGTAGCTAAGCCACAAAATGGCGCATATTGTAACCCTAAATACCCCATCCAGAGAAGATTGGTTAACGCAACTTGCAGATGTTGTGACCAGTCCCGATGAACTGCTGCATCTTTTAAATGTAGACGCTGATGCGAACCTGCTGGCGGGACGCGAGGCAAAACGCCTCTTCGCCCTGCGCGTGCCGCGGGCATTTATCGCCCGTATGGAGCCGGGAAATCCCAACGATCCCCTGCTTCGTCAGGTACTTACCTCACAAGATGAGTTTATTTCAGCGCCGGGTTTTTCCACCGATCCGCTGGAGGAACAGCACAGCGTGGTACCCGGTCTGCTGCATAAATACCGCAACCGGGCGCTGCTGCTGGTCAAGGGCGGTTGCGCGGTAAATTGCCGCTATTGTTTCCGCAGACACTTCCCTTATGCCGAAAATCAAGGCAATAAGCGTAACTGGCAGGCGGCGCTGGAGTACATTGCCGCGCACCCGCAGCTCGATGAGATTATTTTTTCCGGCGGTGACCCGCTGATGGCGAAAGATCATGAGCTGGACTGGCTGCTCACTCAGCTGGAAGCGATCCCGCACATTAAGCGTCTGCGCATTCACAGCCGCCTGCCCGTCGTCATCCCGGCGCGGATTACCGATGCGCTGGCCGCACGCTTTGCCAGCTCATCGCTGCAGGTGCTGCTGGTCAATCATATCAACCACGCCAATGAGATTGATGCCGATTTCCGCGCTGCGATGGCGCGCTTGCGTCAAGCCGGTGTCACGCTGCTGAATCAAAGCGTTCTGCTGCGCGGCGTCAACGACAATGCACACACGCTGGCCGCTCTGAGCAATGCCCTGTTCGATGCCGGCGTCATGCCTTATTACCTTCACGTGCTGGATAAAGTCCAGGGCGCGGCCCATTTTATGGTCGAAGACGAAGAGGCCCGCGCCATCATGCGTGAGCTGCTGACGCTGGTTTCAGGGTATATGGTGCCAAGACTGGCGCGGGAAATCGGCGGTGAGCCAAGTAAGACACCGCTGGATTTGGGCTTAAAACAACATTCGTGAAAAGGTCTGCCGGGGAAAAGCTGGCAGACCGCCGATTCACAGACTGACTGAACGCGTGGAGATCGCCCGGGCCCTCTGACCATCGACGGCAGAGGCCCGGAATCAAATCAGTTCGGGCACTTATAGACCTGGCCGTTCATTTCGCTATCGGTTGGCACAAAGCTCGACAGCAGATTCTGCGTCGGGCTGCTCACGCCATAAATCACGTTGCCGCCCATCGCCGCAGCCTGGTTGCGCAGCGCGTTAGCTGCGCCACGCATGGAGCCGCCTTCATCACCGTTCTGCCCGGACAGCCAGTTGCTCTGCTTGCCCGTCGCGGTCCCCAACAGCTGGCAATCCGCACCCGGCTTATCTTCAACAAAGCGTACGCTCTGTCCGCCTGAGCTCAGTTCGTTGCTGGAACTGCAACCCGCTAACAATAATGCTGCGCCGACAATCCCTGCTAAATATCTTACCTGCATGTTATTCCCCATGATCAATGAGCTGGACGCGCTGGCCCGGATGTACACCTTATACTAAAAAGATGAGAAAAAGAAAAACCCTCGAGCATTTCTGCCCGGGGGTTTCTTTGTTTCTAAGGGGTATAGCGCACGATTACATCATGCCGCCCATACCGCCCATGCCACCCATGCCGCCAGCAGCGCCTAAATCGGCTGCGTCGCTTTTCGGCAGGTCGGTCACCATGCACTCGGTGGTGATCATCAGACCAGCAACGGATGCAGCGTACTGCAGAGCAGAACGCGTCACTTTAGTCGGGTCCAGGATACCGAAGTCGATCATGTTGCCGTATTCTTCAGTTGCCGCGTTATAACCGTAGTTGCCTTCACCCGCTTTCACGTTGTTAGCAACAACAGACGGCTCTTCGCCGGCGTTGGACACGATCTGACGCAGCGGAGCTTCCATTGCGCGCAGCGCAACTTTGATACCGACGTTCTGATCTTCGTTCTGAGCGGTCAGGCCAGCCAGTTTAGCGGCAACGCGCACCAGCGCAACGCCACCACCGGCAACAACACCTTCTTCTACCGCAGCACGGGTTGCGTGCAGAGCATCGTCAACGCGCGCTTTTTTCTCTTTCATTTCAACTTCGGTCGCTGCACCGACTTTGATTACCGCAACGCCGCCAGCCAGTTTCGCTACGCGCTCCTGCAGTTTTTCACGGTCGTAGTCAGAGGTCGCTTCTTCGATCTGCTTACGGATCTGAGCAACGCGGCCCTGAATTGCGCCTTCTTCACCCACGCCATCGATGATGGTGGTGGTGTCTTTGTTGATCACAACGCGTTTCGCCTGACCCAGGTCTTCCAGCGTCGCTTTTTCCAGCTCCATACCAATCTCTTCAGAGATGACGGTACCGCCAGTCAGGGTAGCGATGTCCTGCAGCATAGCTTTACGACGGTCGCCGAAGCCCGGTGCTTTAACAGCAGCGACTTTCACGATACCGCGCATGGTGTTGACCACCAGAGTGGCCAGCGCTTCGCCTTCAACGTCTTCAGCGATGATAACCAGCGGTTTGCCTGCTTTCGCAACGGCTTCCAGAACCGGCAGCATTTCGCGGATGTTGGAGACTTTTTTGTCAGCCAGCAGGATGAACGGGCTTTCCAGTTCAACAGCGCCAGTTTCCGGCTTGTTGATGAAGTACGGGGAGAGGTAGCCACGGTCGAACTGCATACCTTCAACAACGTCCAGTTCGTCTTCCAGACCGGTACCGTCTTCAACGGTGATAACGCCTTCTTTACCGACTTTGTCCATCGCTTCCGCGATCAGTTTACCTACGGTTTCATCGGAGTTAGCGGAGATGGTACCAACCTGAGCGATAGCTTTAGAGTCGGAGCACGGTACGGAGAGCGTTTTCAGTTCTTCAACGGCAGCCACGACAGCTTTGTCGATACCGCGTTTCAGATCCATCGGGTTCATGCCAGCAGCAACGGCTTTCAGGCCTTCTGCGATGATAGCCTGAGCCAGTACGGTTGCGGTGGTGGTACCGTCACCTGCAGCGTCGTTCGCTTTAGAGGCAACTTCTTTCACCATCTGCGCGCCCATGTTTTCGAACTTGTCTTCCAGCTCGATTTCACGCGCTACGGAAACACCATCTTTGGTGATGGTCGGTGCACCGAAAGATTTATCCAGAACCACGTTACGGCCTTTCGGGCCCAGGGTCACTTTCACTGCATCTGCCAGTACGTTCACGCCGCGCAGCATTTTTACACGAGCGTCGTTACCGAATTTTACGTCTTTAGCTGCCATTTTTTCTATTCCTCAAATTCGTTCAGTTTCGCGCGCGAATTACGCTTCAACAATTGCCAGAATGTCGCTTTCAGACATGATCAGCACTTCTTCATTGTCGATTTTTTCAGATTTCACACCGTAGCCGTCGTTGAAAATAACGATGTCGCCAACTTTAACGTCCAGCGGCTGCACAGTTCCGTTTTCCAGGATGCGGCCCTTACCGACAGCGATGATTTCGCCACGAGTTGATTTGGCTGCCGCAGAACCGGTCAGAACGATGCCGCCTGCAGATTTGGTTTCAACTTCTTTACGTTTGACGATCACACGATCATGTAACGGACGAATACTCATTGATAGCTCTCCTTTGAGAAAGTCATTATCAGTTATGGGTGACACCGGCCCGTATACGGTTTTCCGGCTAGTGCCTGAGAGATGGGGGTGGGTTTTCGCGCTTCAAGGGGGAAAGTTAAAAAAAAATTTTTCCTCGTGCGCTGACGCACAGAAACAGATGCCGGTTTGCCATCGTCATAAGCAAAAACGATTGTGATACCATCGATCTTTTGTCAGGGCAGGATGGCATCATGAGTGGTTTAAAACAGGAGTTAGGTCTGGCTCAGGGAGTGGGGCTGCTTTCTACGTCGCTACTCGGCACCGGCGTCTTTGCCGTTCCCGCTCTTGCCGCACTGGTGGCGGGAGATAACAGCCTGTGGGCCTGGCCCGCGCTCATTTTGCTGGTCTTCCCGATCGCTATCGTCTTTGCCGTCCTTGGCCGTCACTTCCCCAGCGCGGGCGGCGTGGCACACTTCGTCAATATGGCATTTGGTTCCCATATGGAACGCGTCACCGGCTGGCTGTTCCTGTCGGTCATTCCGGTTGGGCTACCGGCGGCGCTGCATATCGCCACCGGCTTCGGCCAGGCGCTGTTTGGCTGGCACGACAGCCAGCTGCTGCTCGCGGAGCTGGGGACGCTGGCCATCATCTGGTGGGTCGGGTCGCGGGGCGCAAGCTCCAGCGCGAATCTACAAACGCTGGTAGCGGTTCTGATCGTCGCGCTGATCGTCGCTATCTGGTGGCGCGGCGGGATTAGCCCGGCGCAAATCCCCTTTCCGGCGCCGGCGGATATCGATCGCTCCCGCCTTTTTGCCGCCCTGTCGGTGATGTTCTGGTGTTTCGTCGGCCTTGAAGCCTTCGCCCATCTGGCATCGGAATTTAAACGCCCGGAGCGCGATTTCCCCCGTGCACTCATGATCGGCCTGCTGCTGGCGGGCTCCGTTTACTGGGCCTGTACCGTGCTGGTCCTGCATTTTCACGCCTTCGGCAGCGATATGGCCGCCGCCGCATCGCTGCCCAATATCGTGGTGCGCCTGTTTGGCGTGCAGGCACTGTGGATCGCCTGCGTCATTGGCTATCTCGCCTGCTTCGCCAGCCTCAATATCTATATCCAGAGTTTTGCCCGTCTGGTCTGGTCGCAGGCGCAGTACAAGCCAGAAAGCTATCTCGCCCGCCTCTCGCCGCAGCAAATCCCACGCAATGCGCTCAACGTGGTGCTGGGCTGCTGTGTCATCAGCACGCTCGCCATCTACTGGCTGGATATCAACCTCGATGCGCTGATCGTCTATGCCAACGGCATCTTTATTATGATTTATCTGCTGTGCATGCTGGCGGGCTGCCGGTTACTGCGGGGGCGCTATCGGGTTCTGGCGTTCATCGGGAGCCTGCTCTGCCTCCTGTTACTGGCGATGGTCGGCTGGAAAAGCCTGTACGCTCTGCTGGTGATGGCGGCGCTGTGGCTGTGGCTGCCAAAGCGCCGTCCGGCGGCGCTTCCCCACCATCATTGAGAATGAAACAGCCCATAAAAAAGCCGGATAGCGCAACGCATATCCGGCTCATCAGCTATATCACCGTATCAACCCGGCCTTGCCGGGCCTGAGGGTTTAGCGGTCGTCTTTATGATCCAGACGGTCGCGCTCTTCATCTTTGCGCTGGAACTCCCCGTCAAAGGTCTCACCGCCTCCGGTTCCCGCGCTAAAACCACCGCCGGGCATCCGGCTAAAGCGTAAGTGCGGCATCAGCTTCAGGGTCAGGTGTTTCTGTACCGGCGGCAGCAGAAGCAGCAGGCCGAGGAAATCGGTAAAGAACCCCGGCAGCAAGAGCAGCAGACCGGCGATAATCAGCGAGACGCTTTTAATCATTTCTGCCGCCGGGCTTTCACCAGCCGCCATTTTCTGCTGCATCAGCATAAAGTTTTTAAAGCCCTGGTTGCGCACCAGCGACATACCGACCACCGAGCTAAAGATCACCAGAATCAGCGTCAACAGAACGCCAAGCACGTGAGCCACCTGGATAAAGATCGATATCTCAATATAAACGTATAAAAAAATGGCAATAAACGGAATCCAACGCACTGGCGTCTCCTTCATTAGCGGGGTTCACTATCGGCCCCCGCAGTCATCGGTGTGCTTTTCGCATCACATCAATATTGGGCTCAAACAGCACATTTCAATCGGCAGAAGCGCTTATTTTTTCCAGGAACGGCAAAGCGGTGACTCATTTCACAGATTAATAATTCTTATACCCTTCTCGACATAATAAGTGATCAAGGTTGCTGACATTCGCTATCATCAGCATATGATCGTGGGCACCGGGCCGATTAAGGAAATAATCTTCGGCAAGAAAATGCGCAAAATCCCATAAATTCTGCGTATTTGGTGAATTCATTGGCAGCTTGAAAAAGAAGGTTCACATGTTAAACAACATTCGTATCGAAGAAGACCTGTTGGGTACCAGGGAAGTTCCAGCTGACGCCTACTATGGTGTTCATACTCTGAGAGCGATTGAAAACTTCTACATCAGCAATAGCAAAATCAGCGATATCCCCGAGTTCGTGCGCGGCATGGTGATGGTCAAAAAGGCCGCCGCGATGGCCAACAAGGAACTGCAAACCATTCCTAAAAGCGTCGCGAATACCATTATTGCCGCATGCGATGAAGTTCTGAATAACGGTAAATGCATGGACCAGTTCCCGGTTGATGTGTTCCAGGGCGGCGCAGGGACGTCCGTCAACATGAACACCAATGAAGTGCTGGCCAATATTGGCCTTGAGCTGATGGGCCATCAGAAAGGTGAATACCAGTATCTGAACCCGAACGACCACGTTAACAAATGCCAGTCCACCAACGATGCCTACCCGACCGGTTTCCGTATCGCGGTTTATGCGTCCCTGCTGAAATTAACCGACGCCATCAACCAGTTGGGTGACGGTTTCCAGAATAAAGCCGTCGAATTCCAGGATGTCCTGAAAATGGGTCGTACCCAGCTGCAGGACGCCGTGCCGATGACGCTCGGCCAGGAGTTCCACGCGTTTAATGTTCTGCTGAATGAAGAAATCAAAAGCATTCTGCGCACCGGAGAGCTGCTGCTCGAAGTTAACCTCGGCGCCACCGCCATCGGTACGCGCCTGAATACGCCGGATGGCTACCAGCAGCTGGCGGTACAAAAACTGGCGGAAGTCAGCGGCCTGCCGGTGATTCCGGCGGAAGATCTGATTGAAGCCACCTCCGACTGCGGTGCCTACGTGATGGTACACAGCTCGCTGAAGCGTCTGGCGGTGAAACTGTCCAAAATCTGTAACGACCTGCGCCTGCTCTCTTCCGGCCCGCGCGCGGGTCTGAACGAAATCAACCTGCCGGAGCTGCAGGCGGGTTCCTCGATCATGCCGGCGAAAGTTAACCCAGTCGTCCCGGAAGTGGTCAACCAGGTCTGCTTCAAGGTGATTGGCAACGACACCACGGTGACCATGGCCTCGGAAGCCGGTCAGCTGCAGCTGAACGTGATGGAGCCGGTTATTGGCCAGGCGATGTTTGAATCTATCCACATCCTGACTAACGCCTGCTACAACCTGCTGGAAAAATGCATTAACGGCATCACCGCCAATAAAGCGGTGTGCGAAGGCTATGTATATAACTCCATCGGTATCGTCACCTACCTCAACCCGTTTATCGGCCACCACAATGGCGATATTGTCGGCAAGATTTGCGCCGAAACCGGCAAGAGCGTAAGGGAGGTTGTCCTGGAGCGTGGATTACTGACCGAAGCGGAGCTGGACGATATTTTCTCTCCACAAAACCTGATGCATCCGGCCTATAAAGCGAAGCGTTATACCGATGAAAGCGAACAGTAAGCTTTCAGGTTAAACTAGCCAAAGGCATGTCAGCAATGACATGCCTTTTTTGCTTTTTTAGGTTTACTAAATCACAACAATTCAATATCAACTTGTTAAAAAACAAGGAAGGCGTATATGTTTGGTGCAGAACTCGTGATTGTCCTGCTGGCGATTTACCTGGGGGCCAGGCTCGGCGGTATCGGCATCGGCTTTGCCGGTGGTCTGGGCGTCCTCGTCCTGACGCTCCTCTTTCAAATCAAACCTGGCGCGATCCCCTTCGACGTCATTGAAATCATCATGGCGGTTATCGCCGCTATTGCCGCCATGCAGGTGGCCGGAGGCATGGATTATCTGGTCAGTCTTGCCGAGCGTATGCTCAGACGCCATCCGAAATACATTACCTTCCTTGCTCCGCTGGTCACCTGGTTTATGACCGTCCTGGCGGGAACGGGTCATACCGCGTTCTCTACCCTGCCGGTGATTACCGAGGTTGCGAAGGAGCAGGGCATTCGCCCGTCCCGCCCGCTGTCTATCGCCGTCGTCGCCTCGCAGATTGCCATTACCGCCTCGCCGATTTCCGCTGCGGTGGTCTTTTTTGCCGGGATCCTCGAACCTCTGGGCGTGAGCTATCTGACGCTGCTGGCCATCTGTATTCCGGTGACGCTGATTGCGGTAATGATCACGGCGGTTGTCTGTAACTTCCTCGGCTGCGAACTGAAAGATGACCCGATTTATCAGGAGCGTCTGGCAAAAGGTGAAGTGAAGCTGCGCGGGAGCCAGGTTTTCGAGCTGAAGCCGCATGCAAAACGTTCGGTGCTGCTGTTTCTGATCGGCATCGTGGCGGTCATGTTCTACGCCACCGCCATCAGCGATACCGTCGGGCTGATTCAGAACCCGGTGCTGCCGCGTAACGAAGCGATCGTAGTGTTCATGCTGACCATCGCCACGCTGATTAGCGTCACCTGCAAAATCGACACCAGCGAAGTGCTCAACGCCAGCACCTTTAAATCCGGGATGAGCGCCTGCGTCTGTGTCCTGGGCGTCGCCTGGCTGGGCGATACTTTCGTCAAAGCGCATATCACCGACATCCAGACCGTAGCCGGCGACCTGCTGCACAACTATCCGTGGCTGCTGGCGGTGGTGCTGTTCTTCGCCGCGACCCTGCTCTACTCCCAGGCCGCGACCACCAAAGCGCTGATGCCGGCTGCGCTGCTGCTTGGCGTCACCCCGCTGACCGCCATCGCCTCGTTTGCTGCCGTCTCCGCGCTGTTCGTGCTGCCGACCTATCCTACGCTGCTGGCGGCGGTCGAAATGGACGACACCGGGTCAACGCGTATCGGCAAGTATGTCTTTAACCATGCGTTCTTGATCCCAGGGGTGATTGCCATCACCCTGTGCGTCATTCTGGGGTTCATCATTGGCGGCATCATGCTGTAAATCTGCTTAAATTCGGGCCAGTTTCTGGCCCGTTTCATTATTCCCCTCATCGTGCGTGCTATAGTGCCTCTTTTCGCTGATACGAGGTTCACGATGACTACGCCTGATGCTGTTGTTGTTCTCTGTACCGCGCCGGATGAAGCCACTGCCCAGGATCTGGCGGCCAAAGTGCTGGCCGAAAAGCTCGCCGCCTGTGCCACGCTCCTGCCTGGAGCGACATCGCTCTACTACTGGGAAGGCAAGCTGGAGCAGGAGTATGAAGTGCAAATGCTGCTGAAAACCGACCGGGCTCACCAGCAGGCGTTACTGGATTGCCTGAAGTCCCATCACCCGTATCAAACCCCCGAATTACTGGTTTTACCCGTCACTCACGGAGACACTGATTACCTCTCATGGCTCAACGCATCATTACGCTGATTCTGCTGCTCTGCAGCACATCCGCTTTCGCCGGCTTATTTGACGCCCCCGGGCGTTCTGACTTTGTTCCCGCAGACCAGGCTTTTGCCTTTGATTTCCAGCAGAGTCAGCGGGACCTCAACCTGACCTGGCAAATCAAAGAGGGTTACTATCTCTACCGCCAGCAGATCAAACTGACGCCGGCGAATGCCACCCTCGCCGCGCCGACGCTACCGCCCGGCACCTGGCATGAAGATGAGTTTTACGGCAAAAGTGAGATTTACCGCCAGCGGCTGACCATCCCGGTGACGCTGAGCCAGGCGGAAAAAGGGGCAACGCTCACCGTGACATATCAGGGCTGCGCCGACGCGGGCTTTTGCTATCCGCCGGAGACGAAAGTGGTGCCGCTTCGCACGGTACTGGCCGCCTCCGGCAGCGAGTCGGTCCCCGCCCATCCGGCGCTCCCCGCGTCCGGACAACCCAAATTTAATCCGCCGCTGCCGGTGGAAAAGCGTCCTGAGCTGGCCTCGCAACCCGAGCAGCCTGTCCAACAAGAGAAGAGCGACGCCGGCGATAATGCGCCCGCCAGCCTGCCCTTCTCCGCGCTATGGGCGCTGCTGATAGGTATCGGTATCGCCTTCACGCCGTGCGTGCTGCCGATGTATCCGCTGATCTCGGGTATTGTCCTCGGCGGCAAACAGCGGCTCTCTACCGGACGAGCGCTGCTGCTGGCGTTTATCTACGTGCAGGGGATGGCGCTGACCTATACCGCGCTGGGGCTGGTGGTCGCCGCCGCCGGTTTGCAGTTTCAGGCGGCGTTGCAGCATCCGTACGTACTGATTGCCCTGTCTGCGGTCTTTATCCTGCTGGCGCTGTCGATGTTTGGTCTGTTCACGCTGCAGCTGCCCTCATCGCTGCAAACCCGCCTGACGCTGATGAGCAACAAACGCCAGGGTGGTTCACCCGGTGGCGTCTTTGCGATGGGAGCCATTGCCGGGCTGATCTGTTCGCCCTGCACCACCGCGCCGCTGAGCGCCATCCTGCTGTATATTGCCCAGAGCGGCAACCTGTGGCTCGGCGGCGGCACGCTGTATTTGTATGCGCTGGGCATGGGGCTGCCGCTGATCCTCGTCACCGTATTTGGCAACCGTCTGCTGCCGAAGAGCGGCCCGTGGATGAGCCATGTGAAGACCGCGTTCGGGTTTGTGATCCTGGCGCTACCGGTTTTTTTGCTGGAGCGTATCGTCGGCGAGCCCTGGGGCCTGCGACTGTGGTCGCTGCTGGGCGTGGCCTTCTTTAGCTGGGCTTTTATTACCGCGCTCGGCGCATCCCGCCCCTGGCTGCGCCTCGTGCAAATCATTCTGCTCGGTGCGGCGCTGGTCAGCGCGCGTCCGCTGCAGGACTGGGCTTTTGGCGAGCCGGTAGCCCGGCAGCAGTCACATCTGGCCTTTACGCGGGTCGCTAACATCGCAGAGCTCGACCAGGCGCTGGCGCAGGCAAAGGGTAAACCGGTTATGCTCGACCTGTACGCCGACTGGTGCGTCGCCTGCAAAGAGTTTGAAAAATACACCTTTAGCTCGACCAAAGTACAACAGGCCCTGAAAGGGACCGTTCTGTTGCAGATAGACGTGACCAAGAACAGCGCCGAGGATGTGGCACTGCTGAAACACCTGAAGGTGCTCGGCTTGCCGACCATTCTGTTCTTTAATGCGCAGGGCGAAGAGCAGCCCGCGCAGCGCGTCACCGGCTTTATGGATGCGGCGACATTCAGCGCCCATTTGCACGATTGGCAACCGTGAACGACACTTTAGGAGGAAAAATGGAGGAGAAGACCGTGCAACGTGAAGATGTCCTGGGTGAAGCCATACAAATTCTCGAAATTGAAGGTATTGCCAACACCACGCTGGAAATGGTCGCCGAACGCGTCTCTTACCCGCTCGCTGACCTCAAACGTTTCTGGCCCGATCGTGAAGCGCTGCTGTACGATGCGCTGCGTTACCTCAGTCATCAGGTTGATGCCTGGCGCCGTCAGCTGCTGCTCGATGACACGCTCACGCCGGAGCAAAAGCTGTTGGCGCGCTACGGCGCATTAACCCAATGCGTGAGCAACCATCGCTATCCCGGCTGCCTGTTTATCGCCGCCTGCACCTTTTATCCGGACGCCCAGCACCCTATCCATCAGCTGGCGGAACAACAAAAGCAGGCGTCTCTGGCCAATACCCACGAACTGCTGACCCAGCTGGAAGTGGACGACCCGGCGATGGTGGCCAAACAGATGGAGCTGATTGTCGAAGGCTGCCTGAGCCGTCTGCTGATAAAACGCAGCCAGGCGGATGTCGATACCGCCCAGCGTCTGGCGGAAGATATTCTGCGTTTTGCCCAATGTCGTGCGGGTGGCGCATTAACCTGATTGTGCCTTTCCCGATGCGAATCCGCATATCTCTCCCCCGCAAGAGGACGCGTCAGGGCAACCGCGTCCCCGCCCTCTGACCGGCCGTAGGTAATTGAGTGCCGTACGGGTTGTCAACAGAGATGCAACTTGGAGTGCGAAGGGTATAATTCCCCCTACATCGATATGTCTACAGGGATTTATATGCGTCCTCTCCTATGGGCTGCCATCATGGGGCTATGCCCTGCATCGCTCCTGGCCGCGCCTGTTCAGGGTTTTTCTTTCGCGCATAAAGACTGGGAAGTCGCCTGCGATAACACCGGCACCTGTCGGGCCGCAGGTTATGGTGTCAACATGGGAGAAATCAGCGTCCTGTTGACCCGTAATGCGGGCGCCGGACAGCGCGTAAGCGCTCAGGTGACCTTCGCCCAGACCGATCATGATATTCCCCAGGACGCCACGGTTAACCTGCTGATCGACAATCAGGATCGCGGTACGCTTGAGGCCAAAGACGACAGCCATTTTCGCTTCGATAGCAGCCAGACCGCCGCCCTGATTCAGGCGCTGGAGCATGACAATCACATCGAGATTGCCCTTAACGGCCAGCGTAAACCGCTCTCCAGCGCGGGCAGCAGTGCGGTGTTTCTGAAGATTGATGAGTTTCAGCAGCGCCTGGGCAGCGCAGATGCGCTGGTGCGAAAAGGCGATGCCGACGATGACAACACGCTCAGCGCCGTTCCGGCTCCGGAAATTATCGCCGCCCCGACGATCCGCAACGCCCAGAGCGAACCGCTGACGGCAAAGCAGCGGCAGAAGCTGCTGCCAGCGCTGACCCCGTTGCTGAACAGCCGCTGTGATGACTGGCAAAATAAAGATATTCCGTCGCAGGAGCGGCAGATCACCGTAACCCCTCTCGATAAAACCCATTCGCTAATCGAGGCCCTGTGCTGGCGTGCCGCCTATAACGACGGCTACGCCATGTGGGTGGTGGAGAATCCCCCTCTCGCCAAACCACAGCTGATCGCCACCGATGCATCCAGCTATGCCGATGGCGTAATCACCTTTTTCATGAAAGGGCGCGGCATCGCCGACTGCGTCAACGGCGAGGAGCGGGTCTGGGACGGCAGAACCTTCGTGCAGAGTCTGAAATACACGACCGGTATGTGTCGTGAAATCACCCCTGGCGGCACCTGGATGCTGCCCACGTTCGTCAGTCAGGTGCGGCCAAAACAGCAGAAGGACGCCGATAATCTGGCGCTCAAGGCGCTGTATAACGCCGTGCTGAAAGAGCAAAAGAGCGATCCGGAACTGGCGTTGAAAAAGGTTGCCGCGCAGTTCCCGCTCACCGGGCACGTCACGAACTTTACGCTGACCTACGCGGACGACTCTCTGGTATCGACCAACAAACCCGCGGTCGATATCAGCGACGATGAGTGGCAGGCTTTTCTGCACTCCGATATCAGCGCTGACTCAGAAAACGGCAAGGTCAGCTTCACGCTGGTCGATCTTGATAACGACGGTAAGCGCGATTTAATCATCGACAGCTATATCGGCGGGACCGGGCTCTTCAGCTACACCGGCGTGCTGAGGCGGGGGGATAATACGTTTGATACCGTCGATAATAGCGATACCGATGACGACGATGATTTTGACGCTGGCGTACCCGGGGCGCTGTTTTCCCTCAACGGCCGCGGCGCCAATCAGTGGAACCAGTGGGTCAGAATCAACGGCCAGGTGTATGCGCTGTGGTACAACGGCCAGTTCGGCGAAGACAACCTGTATCTGCTGCGCCCCTTCAGCCCGACGGACAGAAGCCCTGCCGTGACGATCCGCTATCGCTACAGGCTGGAGACGCTAAGTTCACCGGAAAAAGGCCAGCCGCTGACGCCGGCGCTGACGGCACAGGAGCGCGACGATTTACTCAAATCGCTGGACCTGATGCAAAGCAACCTGCTGAAAGATAAAAAAGATCACGCGGAAGATGGCCCCATCTGCCCTATCCCGCCCGGTACCTCATCAGAGGAAGCGGATAATTACTACAGCGGCGTCGCCTCTTACTACGTCTATGAAACGGTGGCCTATATCCCCGTCTGGCTCGGTGGAAAATGCTTCATTGGCACCGTTATCAGCCATCATGGCGCCTACCGCCACGGCGTCGATGCGGAAATTATGATCGGCTCGCCGCGAGAAGACGAAGACCTCATTGGCGGCTACTCCGTATCCGGGTTGCGCCGCGTTATCTCTGCCGTCAGCGGCTGGAAAATCCGCGAAGGTGACAACGGGATGATGTGATGAACCCGTAAAAGGTCCCTTTCGCGGCAAAACTGCCGCAAAGTTAAGCAATCAGCAGGGAAATCAAGAAATTTGGTTGACGCACAGGATGGATTACGGTTTAATGCGCCCCGTTGCCCGGATAGCTCAGTCGGTAGAGCAGGGGATTGAAAATCCCCGTGTCCTTGGTTCGATTCCGAGTCCGGGCACCAAAATTCATATTAACGGACCTCTACGGAGGTCCGTTTTTGCATTCTAAGCCCGCAGAAATCAACACTTCTACAATATCTTAACTCCACCCAACTCAATCAACTTCACCCCACAGCAAATCCCTTACGAGGGTACAACTGCGCGTATCGTCTGATTCGATAAAATTTATCCCCCTTTTACTCTCAGGAGCCCCCACCCCTGGCGCTCGATGGCGCTAAAATCCGTGCAGCTAAACCGGATGAAAAAGCTTATCAACTGGCCGACAGTGGCAACATATTTTTGCTCGTTTGCCCTAATGACTCCCGCCACTGGCGATTGCGCTAGCGCTTCCCGGGCCCAGCGAAAAGGCTCACCCTGGGTTTTATATTGATTCATTTATTTGATAAATATAATTTTTCTTCTCATCCCCTCTTCACGCTTTAATAAATTTTATCTCTGCGTATTGCAAATTAAATCGCCAGCCATATAATTGAGTGAGTAGTCAGTCATTTAATTAATGGCCATGACAAACGCAGCAACTCACCGCCAGGCCATGCGCCGAGCTTATCAACCGAGGATACAAAGATGACGTCTAAAACTGAAAAGTGGTTTATTACCGGAGCATCCGGTGGCCTGGGTCTGGCGCTGACCCGTCGTGTGCTGGAGGCGGGGAATACCGTCGTGGCCGCAGTGCGTAACCCCGCCGCGCTGGCCGAACTGCAGCAGCAGTTTGCCGGACAGCTTATCACCGAGAAACTGGATGTGACCGACTATGCCAGCCTGCCTGCTATCGCGAAAAAGCACGCCGATAGCGATGTCATCGTTAACAACGCCGGCGGGGCGATAATCGGGGCGATGGAAGAGTTCACCGAACAGGAAATTGAGCACCAGTTTGCCCTGAACCTGCTCTCCCCGGTACATATTACCCGCGCATTCCTGCCAGCATTGCGCGCTAAAAAACAAGGACGGCTGATCTATATCACCAGCATGGGCGGCCGCGTCGCTTTCCCTGGTGGTGCGTTCTATCATGCCGCGAAATATGGACTTGAAGGGTTTGCTGAAAGCACGGCGCAGGAAGTGGCGGAGTTCAATATCAAGGTGCAAATCATTGAGCCCGGCTCCATTAAAACGAACTTCCAGGCGAATGTGCGCTGGACTGAAGAATCCGACGCCTACAAAAACGGTACCGTGGGCCAGCTGCGTCGCTGGATTGCCGAACACGGCGAAGAGAGTAACGCAGGTGACCCGCAAAAAATGGCTGATGCCATCTATACCTTGAGTCAGCAGGCTGAGCCACCGCTGAGAACCGTGCTGGGTGCCGATGCTTTCCAAATCCTTAAAGGCAGCTATGAGAAGAGCCTGCAGTCGCTGGAGGAGCAAAAAGCAGTGTCCGTCTCCGTGGTCATCGAAGGTAAAACCGGGTTTATTCCCGAGTAATATTTTTTCCCCGTTGTTTGTCTGCGCGGGAGCAAAGCCGAAAATCCATCGGCTAAATCCATTACACTAGGCGGAGATGGTACTAACCCCGGAGACGCTGGAATGGCAAGACCCCTAAGTCCGCAAAAACAGGCGGCACTTCTGGAGGCCGCGGTGGCGATTGTTGCGCAGAGCGGTTTGTCGGCTACAACGGCCAGCATTGCTAAACGCGCGGAAGTAGCGGTAGGCACGTTGTTTACCTACTTCCCCACCAAAGAGCAGCTGCTGAACGAAGTCTATTTAATGCTGAAGCAGGATATGTCTGACCTGCTGGTGAGCGGCTACCCGAAAGACGCCGATTTTCGCACGCAGATTATGCATATCTGGCGAGCCTACACGGAATGGTCGCTGAAAAATCCGGATGGAAAGCAGGTGCTCAGGCTGCTGACGGTGTCAGATCTGCTTACGCCGGAGACGCTCGCCAGGACGCCGGAGGCGCTGAATCAGGTGGATAAGATGTTTGATGAGGCAATCAAGCAGTCGCTCTTCGCCACCGATTGCAAAACGTTTATCTATGCCATTATTCAAAATATCGCTGATGCCACCAGCGAGCAAATTGTGCGGCATCCGGAAGAGAAAGATAAATTGCTGCAGCTTGGTTTTACTATGATGTGGCGCGCTATTACGGTTTAAACGTAAATAGTCCGCTCGTTCCCTGAATATAACTTAAAGAGTCGGTAGTTTATTTACTACCTGCTCTTCACTGCACTTTTTTTTAAAATTTCAGAGTCATTAAATATGAAGATTAAAACACAGTTTAATTTTAATAGTACTGCCAATGAAGTTATTAAAGGTCAGGATCTCAGCGATAAGCGTGCCGTGGTGACCGGTGCGGCATCAGGCATCGGTCTGGAAACAGCAAGGGCGCTGGCTGGCGCAGGTGCTGAGGTTACGCTGGCGGTAAGGAATATAGAGGCAGGCAGGCAGGCCGCTGAAGATATTATTCGCAGCACCGGCAATAAAAATATCCATGTTGCTTATTTGGATCTCACTGACAGAAATTCTATTGCCGAATTTACTTCTTCGTGGTCCGGTGCTCTGCATATTCTAATTAATAACGCGGGCGTAATGGCCATGCCGGAAACCCGAACCCGGGAAGGTTGGGAAGCGCAATTTGCTACCAACTACCTTGGCCATTTTGCTTTAACCAAAGGGCTATATGGGGCGCTGAAAAAAGCGGGCGGCGCAAGGGTCGTCGTCGTGAGCTCCAGCGGCCATCACTTTAGTCCAGTGGTGTTCGACGATATTCACTACCATATTCGTCCTTACGATCCGTGGACGGCTTATGGTCAGTCGAAAACGGCGATGGTGCTGTTCGCCGTGGAAGCTTCCCGTCGCTGGAAGGAGGAGGGCATTTTCGTTAACGCGGTAATGCCCGGCGCGATTAAATCAAACCTGCAGCGGTACTCGGGAGAGTTACCGGTACCGGAGCACTTGTGGAAAAGCGCCCAGCAGGGAGCCGCCACGTCAATTGCGGTCGCAACGCTACCTGAACTGGAGGGCGTTGGCGGGCGCTATTTCGCCGATTGTAACGAGGCAGAGCTGATTACGCGTACCAGCGGAGACCGCATGACCGAGTTTTCAGTGGTTGCGGGTTGGGCGCTGGATAAAGCCAACGCGTCGCGCCTGTGGGATCTGACGGAAGATCTACTAAATTGATACCAGACGGGCCTCCTGACAGGAGGCCGGCAAACAGAGCTTCGGCAAGAGATAGCGCATGAAAATTGTGATTGTAGGTTCCGGCGGCATGGTTGGGCAGGGTGTGCTGCTGGCAAGCCTGGCGGCAAAAGACGTGAGCGATATTATTCTGCTCGTCAGAAAACAGCCTGAAGGCGAGCATGACCCCCGAATTCGTTATGTGGTGAACGGCGACCTGCTGGACTTTGACGCGGCGGACCCGCTGTTCGACGATGTTGATGCGTGTTTCTTCTGCGCCGGGATGAGTTCATCCGGAGTCAGTGAGGAAGTGTATCGACGCGTCACTTACGACATGACGCTGCGGGTTGCCGGGCAGCTCAAAGCCCGCAGCTCGCAGATGAAGTTTGTTTATGTCTCCGGCGCAGGCGCAGACAGTAGCGGAAAGAGTTCGCAGATGTGGGCGCGTGTGCGTGGCGAAGTAGAAAACAAACTGCTGATGCTGTTTCCCGGCCATGCTGCGATTTTCCGACCTGCGTTTATTTTGCCTACGCCAGAAGTGCAGTCCCGAACCCCGGCTTACCGGCTTTTATATACCGTGGTTGCCCCCGTCATGCGCCTTATCAGCGCCACTACCGGAAAGCGATTTTTATCTATTATCGACATTGGCAACGCGATGCTGAACATCACGCGTTTTGGCGTGGAAAAAACTGTTATGACAAAGCCGGATATTGTGGCCTGTGCAGATCGTCATCGCTGAACCGGGTAACACAGGTGATTAGCCGATGTTAGCCTGTTTGGTCGCCGGCATGCACGGCGTTTGACCGGTCATGCTGCGGTAAAAACAGGTAACTGGGGCGGGCAGCGCGATCGGTTCGCTGGCCTTGAGCGAATGCTGATGATCCTTGACGGCAGTCCTGTTCCTGACAACCGCGCTGAGGTCACTCGTCGTCCCGGCGATCATTTTGATGCAAACAGGCATGGCCCCGGTATGAGGATGAGAAGTTTGTGGCTAAATACTTTCAGGAGGGAGCAGCGTATATCAGCGTCAAAAGGCCATTCCGAGCCCGACCTCTTATTTAAAAAAACCAACCTAAGGGCTGGTTTTTTTGCTTGCTGCCATACGGACTCTTCATCGAACTCCGTTCGATTATTCGCGGCACGCCGCTCACCCCTTCGAAGCCAGCGCGTAAACCGCAATCCCTTCTTGCTCTTCTCCTCCCATCAGCGCGTCCCTGCACGAGGAAAGACTCTGTACACTAGCGAGTAAAGTGATTCATCACACAAGCATATCGCGGCGAAAACTGATCGCCGATAACGACCGTCTCACTATCAATACGTTTGACCATGTACAGCTTGTCTGCACGCTCATAGGCGTCAAAAAAAAGATAATCGATAGCATCAGGCGCATTATCATCTGGCGACTTTTCACGCCCTGACGGATTAATCGCATACACCCCCGCCGCATGTCCCAAGGGCCGGGAATAACGAAAGAAAAGCTTACGGTCAACAACATACTGACCACTTTCAGCTTTCAACGATCCCTGCACTGACAAGGAAAAATAGCCAGAGTGATAGCTGGTAATCAACAAAATCCCCTCAAGATCCATTTTTGACTTATGTATATCAAGGGACGAACTGAACTCAGATGAACAAGAAAAGCTAATTTCGTTCTTTTTGGCATCTCTGTTCACCAGTAAATAAGCTATCAGCGCCCCCCCAATAATGATGATCACCAATGCCCATAAATAAGGGGATAGATCCCTCTCAGTCTTCATACCACTCCTCACGATGATGATACTGACTATGGCAATGGTAATAACCATTGTTGTATCCACACTCCGCAGCAAATGTCCAGTTGATCAGGTCATAGTTACTGGCCCAGGTATTGAGATAAAGGTCTTTTTTCACTGAACAATCAGGAGTAATACCGGCTTCCTGAAAAATATCCTGAGCTCTCTTCTCGGTAATATTATCGGTGCTGGCATTTCCCAGAATATGAATTTGACATTGCTGCCAACTGACGGTCCTGAGGACTGAAACATCAACCATCGGAATTTCATCGGGTATCCATGTCCACCAATATGTCGCCAGCACGGCAATACTGGTAATTAACCCCGTCAGACCGATCGTCCAGCGACTCGCTCTCTTTCGGCCTTTTCTGGCATCAGAAACAGCCGCTACAGGCTCCCCCGCTTTTTGCGGCTCCTCCAGCAGTTGAAAATGAATAACAAACTCACCGATTCTGAACCCCATTCGAGGAACCGTTACCACAACCTCAGCCGGGTGTCCGATAGAAGTAATAACTTTACGTATAAAGGAAACATGCTGATTCAGGTTTGCATCGGTTGCTCTGGCGCCATTACGCTGAAAAACATTAAGAAGAATCTCGTCGCGGGTAGAAATGTCGTTACCATTTTGCAACAAATAAAGAAGCAATTGCGATGCGACATTATTGAGAGTACCAGTCTTACCGGATGCAACGTCTTTTAAGGAGTTTTTATGCGGTCTGAATACGATACCATCGCCAATAATTACGGATTTAATCTTATCTATTGGGATATGAGAAACCAATGATGTCTCCTTGATACAGGAATATCCTTGAATAAATGTCTGAGGCGCTAGCATATCACAATTCATTTATCATTTTAGAATTTATCAGAGATCGCTTTATTAGCTATTTCATAACATCTATTTAATATTATACATATAGCCGAATACTTCACAGACAAAAAATGGCTATCCTGTTGTCATCTCTACACTTTGCCCCTCTTTTCTTTTTTCACAAAAAATTTATAAATGTTCTGCGGTAGCCACTTCTGACTAAATAAAAATACAAACGACAGGTAAAAACACTATAAATAACGGTAAATACAAAATATAAAACCATTATAAAGATCAAAAAACAAGCAAAACAACATAAACAGTTGATAGGAAGAAGCCACAACAACAGGATCAGCTGAGTTTGATTCAATCCCACATTTTGCGTTGCCTCATTTTTCCACCGACTTAATATAGGTCGCCGAAACAGTGTTGATGGTTGCTTTTGATAATTCCGCGTTGATTATTACTTAGCTCACTCGCAGGGGATATTGATGGCCAGGAGCGGTATCACGCTATTGCCTTCAGTCGACAAAGGTATTTCAGGCAGGACATTCCTTTGCCTCAACACATTGTTGTAATAACCCAAACAGAAACAAGGTCTAGAATAAACATGAAAATGAAAAATGTAGCTGTCGCCTGTGCGCTGATGGCCGGTATGACATTGACGGCAACTTCTTCTTACGCGGCGAAAAGCGTCGACCCGACCAACGGGAAAATTCAATTCTCCGGTACGCTGGTCAATTCAGCCTGTGGCCTGGCGCCAGAATCCAGCCCGGTACAAGTTAATTTTGGTGAGATTCCAACGTCTCAGTTAAAAGATAACCAGCGCGCAGGAACCAGACACGCGAAGATCGTCCTGCAGGGATGCGATACCACCGTGGCTAAAACTGCCACCGTGACTTACACCCCGGCAACAATCGATCCGGACAACGCAGCTCTGGCCGCCTTCACCTCCGGCACCGCTCAAGGCGCAGGTATCGGCATGGTTGATAGCGGCAACCAGGATGTGAAATGGGGCCAGGCAGCATCTCAGGTCAATATTACTGACGGTGAAACCGATATCGATTTCGTGGCTTATTTACAGGCCAATAACGCCTCTGCAGCAGTCACTCCGGGTGACTTCGAGTCTACCGTAAACTTCCAGATCGATTACCAGTAACGATATCGGGCAGGTGCATCGCTGCGCCTGCTTAGAACTTTATATCCAATAGATAGAGGGAGCGCAGCGATGCCTGGATGGCGGACTCTACTGCTTTTGATTCTCCTGCCATCAACATGGACCCTGGCGAGCACCAGTAAACTAGCTAAAACGCCAGGTAAAATGCATTTACAGGGGAAAATAATAGAAGCCGCTTGCTATGTCGATCATGATGACCAGCAATTGTTAGTTGAATTTCATAATATTTCTGCGAGAGATATTAGCAATGCCCCTGAAAATATTTCAGCGCATGATTTTAGTATTCATTTACTTGGCTGTTCATTAGGAGATTCACAACATCCAGGCAGTATATTTCATAGTGCCAGCATCACTTTTTACAATGCATCACAGAGCAATGATAAAGATGATTTAAGTGTGAAATCTGATTCCGGAGATTTATCAATTACAATCTTTGATAAATATGGAAATCCCATTAATATGGGGATCCCCTCCCCAGATTATGTACTGAATCCAGGTAAAAACACGCTCCGATTTACAGCACATTTAGTTTCCCCAAACGGATATATCCGTTCCGGTGAGTTTAACGCCAGCATGCATTTTGTTGTGAATTATCTGTAAGCCGTTCTGGTAATAAGGTCCTGAAGGTTAGCAAACGAAGATGACTACGCTGAATACATCCAAAACGCTTCTGGCACTTTTCATTGCCCTGGCCTGCACCTCTTTTCCCGCAGCTGCAGACGAAACCATTGAATTCAATACCGCCGTGCTGGATGCCAGTGACCGACAAAATGTAGATTTACAGCGTTTTTCCGAAGGTAACTTTGTGGCTCCCGGAGATTATCTGCTGGACGTGCACATCAACGGCCAGGAGATCGCTCAGCAACAGGTCCGATATATCTCCGATGTTGACCATCCGCATAAGACCCTGGTCTGTCTCAGCCCGCAGCAGCTCGAACTACTGGCGCTGAAAGAGGATGCACTGAAATACACCCGCCCACTTGCAGAGAACTGTCTCGATATCTCACGCCTACCCGGCATAGCGCTGAACAATAGCGCCGGCGTCCTCGATATTACCGTCCCCCAGGCGTGGATGAAATATACCGACCCAAACTGGACGCCACCCGAACGTTGGGACAACGGCATAACCGGGCTCATTTTTGACTACAACCTTTCCGGGCAGGCAACGCGTTATCAACAGGATGGCGGCAGTTACCAGTCCCTTTCAGGTTACGGGCAGACAGGATTTAACCTCGGCGCCTGGCGTGTACGCAGCCAGTATCAGGCGAATTATACCTCTGACACACAAGGCACACGCTTCGACTGGGATCAATTTTACGCCTATCGTCCCCTGCCTATGCTGGCGGCGAAGCTGACGCTTGGCGAGATCTATTTAAACTCACAGATATTTGATTCTGTTCGTTTTACCGGAGCCAACCTCGCCAGCGACGAGCGTATGCTGCCGCCGAATTTGCAAGGTTATGCCCCGCAGGTCCACGGCATTGCCAAAAGCAACGCCAAAGTCACGGTGAGCCAGCAGCAGCATGTGATCTATCAGACCACCGTCCCGGCAGGGCCGTTCAATATCGAAGATCTGCGCAGCTCGGTGCGCGGCACGTTGGATGTTCGGGTGGAAGAACAAGATGGCACGGTTCAAACCTTTCAGGTCAATACGGCTGATATTCCCTACCTGACGCGTCCGGGTTATATCCGTTACAACGCCGCCGTGGGGAAGCCCTCGCGTTACGACCATCACCTCCAGGGGCCGGCGTTTTATAGCGGCGACTTTTCATGGGGAATGAGCAACGCGTGGTCGCTGTATGGCGGTGCGCTGCTGACCGGCAATCGCTATAACGCGGGGTCCCTGGGCATAGGGCGCGACCTGAGTCTGCTGGGCGCCCTCTCGGCGGATGTCACCCAATCGATCAGCCGGATAAAAAATCAAAACCAGCAAAAAGGATTGTCCTTCAAGCTCAGCTACGCCAAAACCTTTGATGAATACAACAGTGCCATTACCTTTGCCGGCTATCGTTTTTCCCAGCGGAACTTTCGCTCTTTCTCGCAATTTCTGGATGAGCAGTACGAAAATAACGACAGCACCGGGCGTGAAAAAGAGATGTATACCCTCACCGGGAATACCACCTTTTTTGCCGACGATCCTCGTCTTGCCACCACGTTGTATCTGACTTATGCCCATCAGAACTATTGGGATCGACGTTCGCAGGATCGTTATGGTCTGTCGGTCGGGCACACGTTCTCGTTTGCCGGTATGGAAGGGATCAGCGCTAACCTTGCGGCCTATCGTTCTGAGTATCAGGGAAAGCGCGATGACAGTCTGTCACTTTCCCTGTCGATCCCGTGGCGAGACGGACGCTCGACAGAATATCAGTTGCAAAACAGCGGCGGCCGCTCCAGCCAGATGGTTTCTTATTCCGATAACCGCGATCGCAATAATCCATGGCGAGTACGTGCGGGTCTGTCAGAAGACGGGCGAACGGCCTTTGATGGTTACTACCAGCACCGCAGCATGATGGCGGAACTAGAGTCTAACCTCAGCTGGCAACAGGACCGCTATATCTCGGTTGGAGGGACGGTGCGCGGTGGTTTTACCGCCACGCGGCACGGAGCCGCCTTCCACAATAGCCAGGCCTCAATGAACACGGCCCGCGTGATGGTCGATACCGACGGAGTTGCCAACGTTCCCCTCAATGGTCAACAGGCCCACTCAAACCGCTTTGGGATTGCTGTCGTGCCCGACATTGTCAGCTACAACAGCTTTGATACCCGCATTGACGTCGACGCGATGGCTGAGGACATCGCCGCCACTAAAGCCATTGTCACCAGTACGTTAACGGAAGGAGCCATTGGGTATCAACGCTTTGCGGTAGCACAAGGTGAAAAAATGATGGGGTTGCTGCGTCTTGCCGATGGCTCAGCCCCGCCTTTTGGCGCAGAAATTTTTAATGCTAACGGCGTCAGCGTCGCCATGGTCATGGACAACGGGGAAAGCTGGATCGCGGGGGTCAAACCCGATGAAACGCTCTCCGTTGTGTGGGGAGGCCAGACGCAATGCCACCTGAACGTTCCCCGACACATTAACCCACAAGGCAATGTCTTGCTGCCTTGCCACTCCTCTTAACCAAAAAAATGAATACTGCGATGAAAAACCAATCCTCTTTTCCTATACGTCGGGTACTGATGTCAGCCACTTGCGGCCTGCTACTGGCTGCGGTAGTCCATTCGGCCTGGGCCGGCGTCGCCCTGGATCGTACCCGTTTGATCATCACCGGGAACGATCGCTCAGTGAGCGCCAGTTTAACCAACACCAGTCCCTCAACGCCCTTCCTGGCGCAATCGTGGGTGGAAGATGCCAGCGGCGCCAAAGTGACCTCTCCCCTCATGGTACTCCCCCCCTTACAGCGCATTAACGGTGGGCAAAAAGGAATCGCCCGGGTCACCAAAACCAGCGGGATTACCTCCCTTCCGCAGGATCGTGAAAGTTTGTTCTATCTCAACGTGCGCGAAATTCCGCCGAAACCGGATAAACCCAACGTTTTGCAGCTGGCGATGCAGTCGCGCATCAAGCTGTTTTATCGCCCTTCGGCGATTGTGCCGCCAGAACCGGGGACAGTCTGGCAAAACCAGCTGGTCTTCCACAAAAACGGCAGCCAGTGGTCGGTAGACAATCCGACCCCCTACTTCATCACGGTCATCGGTCTGAGCCGCAAAACCGAAGCGGAAGGCAGCGGCAGGCTCACAAACTTCCCGGGGATGATGGTTGCCCCTAAATCATCGCAGAAGTTTAAGGTTACCGACGCCGGAATCGGTCAGTTCGTCATGATGTATGTGAATGATTTTGGCGGCCATCCGGAACTGAGATATCGCTGCACAGGTGATATTTGCCGGGCATTGCCAGCCGATCAACAACCCCGGTAACAGGATTCATCAGGGAGATTCGTTAATGAAGAAGCGACTTTGCATCCTGCTGCTGGCAGGGTGTTCCTGCTCCATTCAGGCCGATAACGGGCACCACGACATGAGCCATGTCTCAGGTGAATATGGCGACGTCCGCTTTCACGGGCGCGTTTATGTTTCACCCTGCGTACTGGACATGGCGTCCCGCGATCAAAGTATTAACCTCGGAGATATTCCGGCGAGCGCTTTTCACCAGGCAGGCGATCGTAGCCGCCCGGTTCTCGTCACATTGTTTCTCAATGACTGCCTGAAAGGTTCGAGCCACACCATACGGGATCTCCCGGGACAAACCTCCGCTACCCCACCGCTCGCACGTAGCACGCGGGAGCAAGGCATTTCCCTCACGCTGATGGCGGAAGGCGCGTGGGAAAATAGCGATCTTGCACGCATCCACGGCGATGTTCAGGGAGCGGGGATCCGCGTCATGACCGAACACCAGCAGCTTATCCATCTCAATCAGCCACAGCGCATGTGGATGATTAAACCTGGAAATAATGCGCTTCACTTTCTCGCCGCGCTGGAATCCACCGGACCCGAGGTCAGCGCCGGTGCCTTTCAAGGGCTGCTCAGATTGAAGCTGGAGTATCTATGACCCTATTGTTCAAAGCCCTGCTTGGCGCCACGCTCTCGTCCATAACCCTGGCTGCATCGGCATTCACGCAAGGAGAAGGCGAGCCGCAAGGGGGGATGCCGCATCAGTATGATATCGAGCTGAAATCGTTAGATATGGATAAAAACCATATTGGCGGACGTACCAGTCCTTTCAACTGGAATCTGAACGGGCAATATGTGGTTAATTTTCATTGCCCTGTTGAAAATATCAGTCGCGGGGCTATCCATTACTCAACGCTTTCCACCATGCCGCTCTCATCAAACGGCCCCAATCGCTATCGTCTGAATGAATATCTGGATGTCGAGGTTTCGGTGTGGATTGCCGGAAACTATCGCGGCTACGTACCCGCTCCCTTTACCAATGTGTCAAATCGCCTGACCAACAATTCATGTTCGAAACGCAACGGCGTCTCTACGGTCAGAAACGTCGAAAGCGGCTCCAAAGGGAAAGTGGTATTTATCGTCACCAAACCGATCATTAACGGGATCAACATCGCTTCGCAGTCGCTTCTCGACGTCGCGGGACGAATGGGAACCGCCGGTCCGACGCCAACGACCTCTATTTCACGGGTGGTGATTAAATCCGGGATTATTACCGTTCCTGATAAATGCACATTTAATCGTGGCGATAAAATCACGGTTGAATTCGGCAATTTACCCGGGTCGAACGAGAAGCTTAATGGGGTCAACTTTAGTAAATCGATCCCCATCCACGTCCAATGCGAAGGCGGAAGCTTTGATCAGGGCGCGCTGAATATCAATCTGGCCGTCCAGACGAGCACAGCCTCCGGAACCGCCGGATTTAATAACCAGTTTCTCGGCACCCTGAGTAACGGGCAGAAACGCGACGATCTTGGCATCATCCTCAAAGACGAGGGTGGCCGTACCGTGGTACCCAACCAGTTTTATAATGTGAAAGGATTTTATCAAAATCAGGGCGACTGGAATCTCACCGCCGCTCCCATCGCGAATCCTGGCGCAGGAAGTGTGAAAGAGGGGGAATTCGAAGCCTCCGCAACCGTTGTGGCACAGTTTCAGTGAGGCGCCCGATGACCTACCGGATACTCCCGGTGCTGCTCTCTTTATTCCTGAGCGGCGCCGTCAATGCGGAAACCAAACTTGTCGGCGGCGATATGCATTTTCATGGCACCGTCATGGCACTGGCCTGCAGCCTTCCGCCCAACGCAGACAAGATTGAAGTCGATTTTGGACAGATCGCCGCGAAAGACCTTTACCTGAGCGGACGCAGTCAGCCTCAGGCGTTCACGATCCCCTTACGTGATTGTAATCCCGACGTTTTCGCCACGATTTCCGTCACCTTTAACGGTACTGAAGATGCAAATTTACCCGATCATCTGGCCTTGAACAGCGGCGGTCCCGGAAGTGCCTCTGGCGTGGCGATAGGGCTGAGCGAGGAGGACGGCGCCGCCATTCATCTGGGCCAAAGCACCTCCCGACAGGCCATTACCGAAGGCCCCATGGCGCTACACTTTCTGAGCTGGGTCGAGGTGGAGCCTGATGCCCTGAAAAATCAATCCATCGAGTTTGGCCCGTTCAGCGCCAGCGGAACCTGGACGCTAAATTATCAATAGCATGAAGACCTCCTCTTTATCGCCTCACCGCTCGGGACAGCGTTTGATAATCGGCCTCAGCACGGCGTTCTGGGGTATCACTCTCCACCTTTACTGGCCCAATAACGGCGGAAGCGGGCTGTCACTGCCGATGAATATCATGGCCTGGCTCTACGCCGGGCTGATAATGGGCGGTGCATCCTGTTTGTTATCCCGCCGAAGATGGCGCATCACGACGCCATCGTTGTGCATTATCGCTGGCACCTTCCTCCTGACGCTGCTTTGCCTGTTGACGCCTGCGATCTGGCGTTCGGAAGCCATCCTCGTTGCCGGTGCGATAACCGGCGGCACATTGTTTTATCTGGTTCTGCTGCAAATTCCGCTGACAGGCAAGGTCTTCACTCAGTTACTCACAATCCTGTGGGGCGCAAGTCTGCTCGAATGCGGCATATTCACCCTTCAGTACCTGCATCTGCCTCTGGCACAGTTCTGGGAATTTCCCTGGTGGCGAGACGCTCGCCCATATGGCATTTTTCAACAGGTCAACCTGATGGCCAGCTTCACGGCAAGCGGAACTCTGCTGTCCGCGACCCTCGCCTTACGCACCGGCGCCCGATGCCGTATTGCCATCGGCGCAGGCATGCTGTTAATGGGGTTTGTGCTGCATGAAAGCCAGTCCCAGACCGGATATCTGTCACTGTTTATCGGCTGGTTTCTGCTGCTGTGTTGCTTTCCTGCGCGGCGGCGGCTGGCAGGATTATTGCTGCTCCTGATTCTGGGCATGGCGCTGGGGGAGTGCGTACGGCGCCTGCTATCCGTCGCGATCATCGATCATCAGACCTCCACCCGCACCCGCTGGGAAGTCCTCCGCGACTGCTGGACACTGTTTACTCATCATCCCTGGATGGGCTCCGGAGTCGGCAGCTTTCCCGCCCTCTTTCTGATGCATTTTGGCCACACGGGGCTGAGCCGGATTGCTCACCCGCATAATGAACTGGCGCTATGGCTGGTTGAAGGCGGCATGGCCGGGCTGGCCGGCACCGCCTGTTTTATCTCTGCCGGATTCAGGCTCTGGCTGGCTGGCAATGTCTGGCGTCGCGCCTGCTTACTCTGCGCGGTTCCCGTCTTGATCCATATGTTGACGGAGTACCCCGTCTGGCAATCGACGCCACACTGGTTGTTGTTGATCCTGCTGATGCGTTGTGCGGATCGCCCGATAAAAGGAACACAGCTCACCGGGGTGACCACAATGACGATCCGCACCTCGCTCGCGCTGCTGACCCTGATAGTGATCCCACTGCTGGGAAAAACGCTGCATATTCAGCAGCAGCTGACCGCCATTGAACGACAGGGAGAGCAGTGGCGGCTTCAGGCCCAGGTTCCTCCCGGCGGCTGGCTTCTGAGGTCCCGGTATCAGTTCGATATCCACATGGGTTACCTGCAACGTTATCAACAGACGAAGGACGAACGGTGGCTGAACACCTTTCGGCACTGGGCCTCCCGCTACGTGCGTGTCCATCCCGATCCGAATGTCTCATTCACACGCATTTTGATTGCCCAGCATCAGCACGATTTTGCGCTAGCCCGCCACCTGGCGCACCGCTTTTATCTCGAGTACCCAAAAGACCGCCGCATCCCCTGGCTACAGGACACACGGCGCCCCTTCAATCACAGAAACAATGAACATGAGCAGAAAGATTGAGAATGTCCGATTCCCGTCAGAGATGAGCCATCACCGGGAACTGAGCCCGGTTTGCGGGATCCGGCTCGAAATGATCCACTTTTTTGCAGATTCTGTCTCTAACGTCACTGAAGTGCTAAGTCAGATTCAGACGAAACTCTCGCCAGATGCATTCTTTCGCCATCTCTCTGTTCAGGCGAAACAACAGTTATTTTTGTGGCAAATCCAACAAGTTATCGCATTACCAGGCCGTTTCTCCCTCAACATGTCACTCAACATGATGACTCAGCCAGCGTTTATCCAGGCGCTGATTGCACAGGGGCGTCCAACGCGGATTATTATTGAAATACAGGACCCTGGTAATATGCAGCACCTTGCCAGGGACGAACGACAAATCGTACTGGCAGCGATACGTACTCTCTATCGGGCGGGGTTTAAAGTCTGGCTCGATGATTTGTATCCGCATCAGGTACCGATCTGGCAGCGCACGGGGATGCGTTTTGACGCGATAAAAATCTCCAGCGAGCTATTTCACCAGCTCAGAACAGCAGAACCACAGCTGGCCGCGCTGATTGCACGCTATCGCGAGATGGGCGAACGAGTCGTCATTGAGGGAGTTGAAACCGGACAAGATTACGCGCTCAGCCGTGACAGCGGAGCCGATGCCGTACAGGGATTTTTACTGCGCGATCCCCTGCCAATCGCACATCTTCTCAGTTAAGCGATGGCGCGAATACAGGCACGCAAACATTGCCTGAATGCAACAAGATAATCCCGCCGCTGCCCTGACTTCCTCACCATATTCCCGTCAGCGCTCTCTTCCAGACTGCCGCGTCATAAGCGCAGACTAAGGATAGGCTCTGCCAGATGATTATGCCGATGCGGTGCGCCCTGCTGAGCATGATGTGAAAAACCCACCGCCAGGTGGGTTCTTGCGGCGATGAATCCGACTATAAATACTCAGTTGCCGCCAGCCTTCTTAATCGCCGCATCCAGCGAGTCTTTATCAGCCAGACCCGGGAAGACGGTAATCGTGGCTTCGGTCGCGCCGGTGGTCGGCATCACGATTACGCCCGGCGTTCCGCTTAAGCCAATCTCCTGCGCCAGCTGGTTGGTGCTCTCGAGGGCAGCCGCAACATCCGGCGCTTTCTTCGCGTCGAAATTCACTTTCTTCGCCTGCTGCTGCACATCCGCGGCCGTCAGCTTCCCTTCGTTATGCCCGGTGGCGTAAATCCCGTTATGGTAGGTCAGGTAAGCTTCCGCGCCCTTCTGCTGGTAAATTTGCAGGCCAGTCTTCGCCGCCGTCAACGAGGTCTCCCAGCGACTGCCGAAAATGGGCCACTCTTTAAACGCAAACCGGGTCTGCGGATTTTCTTTAATCACCTGCTCCATCACCGGCGCCAGACGGCTACAGTAAATACACTGATAATCAAAGAATTCGATCACGGTCACCTTGCCATTGGCCGGTCCGTAGGTCGGGGTATTTTTATCCTGGGTCAGCGCAGCCTGGTTTTTAATCACGGCCTGAGTTGCCGCGCTCGCCTGCTGTTCCTGCTGAATCTGCTGAAGCTTCTGGCTCGCCTGCAGCAGCACCTCCGGATGCGCGACTAAGTAATCCGCGGCAATTTTGCCAATGCGGGCTTCCTGCTCCGGGGTAAAAGTTGCTGCCGGCGCCTCCGCGGCAATGGCCAAAGCCGGAAGAAGCGTGGTGCCCAGCAACGCGCCAATCAATATTTTTTTCGTACCAGCCATGAGGATAATCCTTGCGATGAGTAAACGGCAGGTGGGTCTGACAAAACAAAGTACCATCCTTTTCCGGTGAATCATCCCGGCACGATGCATTGATTCGTAACTTTTTTTTTCAATATCGCGCATGGGCAACCCCAGCGCTCTTTTGCCGGGCAGTGGTCAATGCGCCAGAACAGAGGTACGCTTGCTGCGGTTTTTCCCTTGAGGATACTTTTTTTAACATGATATGAGTCAGGCATGAACGAGCTATTCAATCAGTGGGATGTTGTTGTTATTTTGCTACAAATCATCGCAATCGATCTGCTGCTGGGCGGCGACAATGCGGTGGTGATCGCCATGGCGTGCCGCAAGCTGCCGCCCGAACAGCGTACCAAAGCGATTATTATTGGCACCTTCGGCGCCATTCTGGCCCGCGTTCTGCTGTTGGCCATTGCCGTCTACCTGCTCTCTCTGCCGTGGCTGAAAATTGTCGGGGCGCTCCTGCTGCTGTGGATCGGTATCAAGCTGGTTGCCCATCAGGATGAAGATGAAGAGATCGGCAGCTCAGGCAGCCTGTGGCGGACCGCGGTCACCATCACGGTGGCCGATGTTATTATGTCGATGGATAACGTGCTGGCGGTCGCCGCCGCCGGGAAAGGCCACCTGTTGCTGGTCGCGTTGGGCGTATTGATCAGTATTCCGATCATCGTGGCAGGCAGTAAGCTGGTACTGGCCATCCTTAACCGCTTCCCGGTTGTTATCCTGCTGGGAGGCGCCCTTATCGGCTGGATAGCCGGCTCGATGTGGGTTACCGACCCCACCGTCGTACGCCTGTTTCCGCAGGCACCCGATGCGCTACCGCTTATCGCCGGCGCCCTCGGCGCGGCGCTGGTGCTGCTGGAAGGACTTCGTCGCAACGGCCGGGCGCGTCCGGCCAGCTAAGCGCCCGCCGCTGACAGACGCCGTCAATCCCGACGGCGTCAAGTTTCCGCCAGATTCCTTCCCTACCGGCACTCATTTGCCCTAAGCTTATGACTGAAAGTCGTGACCACCGCAGCAAGTCAAATGAGATAACGCCATGGAATTAAAGGATTATTATGCCATTCTAGGGGTTAAGCCAACAGACGATCTAAAAACAATTAAGACCGCCTACCGCCGCCTGGCTCGTAAATATCACCCCGATGTCAGTAAAGAAAGCGATGCCGAAGCGCAATTTAAAGATCTCGCCGAAGCCTGGGAAGTCCTGAAAGATGAACAGCGCCGCGCCGAATATGACCAGCTCTGGCAGCACCGCAACGACCCGCAATTTGGCCGCCAGCAGCACTCCCGCGAACAAAGCTACAGCCAGCAGGATTTTGACGACATCTTCTCGTCGATGTTTGGTCAGCAGGCGCACCAGTCCCGCCGCCAGCATGCCGCCCGCGGCCATGATTTAGAAATTGAAGTCGCGGTGTTCCTTGAAGAGACACTGGCCGAGCAGACGCGCACCATCAGCTACAAACTGCCGGTCTATAACGTCTTCGGAATGGTTGAAAGCGAAACACCGAAAACCCTGAATGTGAAAATTCCCGCCGGGGTCAGCGACGGGCAGCGTATTCGCCTGAAAGGCCAGGGAACGCCGGGAGAAAACGGCGGACCGAATGGCGATCTGTGGCTGGTTATCCACATCGCGCCGCATCCGCTGTTCGATATTGTGGGCCATAACCTGGAAATCGTTCTGCCGCTCGCACCGTGGGAGGCGGCACTTGGCGCCAAAGTGACCATCCCGACGCTCAAAGAGAGCATCCTGCTGACCATCCCGCCGGGTAGCCAGGCGGGACAGCGTTTACGTATTAAAGGGAAAGGGCTGGCCAGCAAAACGGCCACCGGCGATTTATATGCCGTGATTAAAATCGTCATGCCGCCCAAACCGAATGAGAAAGCCAGCGCGCTCTGGCAACAGCTGGCCGATGCAGAGGCCGGCTTCGAGCCGCGTCAAGCATGGGGGAAAGCATAATGGCTAAAATGGCAGTGACCTTTACGATGACGGAGTTTTGTCTGCATACCGGCGTTTCCGAAGAGGATCTGCGGGAGATCGTCGGCCTGGGCGTGATTGAACCACGCCAGCCGCTGACGGAGGTCTGGTTGTTCGACGATAGCGCGGTGATGATTGTCCACCGCGCGATGCGCCTGCGTCGGGAGCTGGAGCTGGACTGGCCGGGTATCGCGGTGGCGTTAACGCTGCTCGATGAGAATGCGCGGCTGACCCGCGAAAACCGGCTGCTGCAGCAGCAGCTGGCCCGTTTTCTGGCGCATAGTTAAGCCGGTAGCACAGCAGGCTCTTCTGCCATGGCCCGCCTGCGCGGGTCAACAAAAGACCAGGCATCTTTTGATGGCCTAAAACCGGTAGGCCGGGCAAGGCGCTGGCCGCCGCCCGGCAGAAATGCGGCGCCCTGCCTCATACAGAACCGACTAACGATGTACCCACTCCGGCAGCCAGTCGCCGTGGCTGGCAATCAAATCGTCCACCAGCGCATAAATCTCTTCGATGCCCAGCGCGGCAGAGGTATGCGGATCCATCATCGTGGCGTAATAGATGTAGTCCCGGTTCTCGGTAAGAATGGCCTCGGTCAGCAGAGTCTGGACGTTAATATTGGTCTGCATCAGCGCCGCCAGGTGCGCAGGCAGCCTCCCGACTTTGGTGGGCTGAATGCCGTTCGCATCCACCAGACAGGCCACTTCCACGCAGCACCCTTGCGGCAGGTTGTCGATCAGCCCCTCGTTGCGCACGTTACCGTACACGACGCTCGGCTCACCGGTCCAGAGGGCGTTGATGATGGTGCTGGCATACTCGCGGGAGGGCTTAATCTCAATCCGCTCGCGGGTTTTATACTGCTCCAGCTCTTTGTGCCAGTTGGCCACCTGCTCCACGCAGCGTTTTGGATATTCGTCCAGCGGCACCTGATAGCGTTCAATCAGATCTTCACGCCCCGGTTTGATAAACCACGGCGTATATTCCGCGAAGTGCTCTGACGACTCCGTCACGAAGTAGCCCAGCTTTTTGAACATCTCATAGCGAACAATATTCTGGCAGCGCGAGTTCTCCCGATGCTTCGGCGCCCGCCCGTCGGCAAAGGCCTGCAGCATATCCGGATAAATGCTGACGTAGCTGCCGTCGGCCCGTTTTTTCTCCAGCGACAGATAGAACGCCATATGGTTGATGCCCGCGCAGCGATAGCGCAAATCCGCCGGGTCGAGATCGAGATCGTGCGCCAGTTCTTCCGCCGTTCCCTGCACCGAATGGCACAACCCCACCTGTTTAATATGCGGATAGCGCGCATACATTGCCCAGGTATTCATCGCCATCGGATTAACGTAGTTCAGCATGGTCGCCTGCGGGCACACTTCCGTCATGTCCTCGCAAATGCGCCACAGGTGTGGAATGGTGCGTAATGCGCGCATAATCCCGCCCGGGCCGAGCGTATCGGCAATGGTTTGTTCCAGGCCATGCAGCTTACAGACTTCAAAATCGGTGACGGTACAGGGCTGATAGCCGCCAATCTGAAAAGCCACCACCACAAAATCCGCATCCTTCAGCGCAGTTCTCTGCTCGCGATGGCAGCTAATTTCACCGTCGGCGCCGACGGAATCCATCAGCTTACGCACCACAATGTGCGACTCTTCCAGCCGGGTCGCATCGATATCCATCAGCGCAACGTGCGCCGATTTCAACGCCGGACGCTGAAAAACATCACCGAGAATATTTTTGACGAAAACCGTTGAGCCAGCGCCGATAAACGTAATTTTTGGGGCAGACATAGTGCTCTCTCCATCAGGTCATTGAACCCCTGCAGAGTGGCACGTCCGCGCGGCTTCCCGCTGCCCTCTTCCCGACGGAGCATTCCCGGAAACTCAGATTGGCGGCGGGACAACACGAAATCTGAGTTTATGGGAACAAATCGGCGAAAAAGTAGAGAAAACGGGCCGTTTAATCCGCTAAGATACCGGCATACCGGTGCAAAAAACCAGCAAGTGTGATGATTCAGGAACCCACGCCGTCATGGAACAAAACCGCCCGCCTTCGCGCCACGACCCGCATATGAGCAGCAGCGACGAGAAACAGACCCGCAGCCCGCTGGCGCTCTATTCCGAATATCAGCGGATGGATATTGAGCTGCGCCCGCCCCACGCGATGGCCACCAGCCACTGGCATGGCCAGGTGGAGGTCAACGTGCCGTTCGACGGCGATGTGGAGTATCTGATTAACAATGAAGCGGTGCTCATCAAACAGGGCTATATCACCCTGTTCTGGGCCTGTACGCCGCACCAGCTGACTCGCCCCGGCAATTGCCGACAAATGGCTATCTTTAATCTGCCGATGCATCTGTTTTTATCCTGGCCGCTGGATCGCGAACTGTTCAATAACGTCACCCACGGCATGGTGATTAAATCGCTCTCCGCCCAGCAGCTCAGCGTCTTTGAAGTCCAGCGCTGGCAGCAGGAGCTCAACAACGACAACGAACAGATTCGCCAGCTGGCGATCGATGAAATCGCGCTGATGCTTAAGCGCTTTAGCCTTTCCGGCTGGCAGCCGATCCTGGTCAATAAAACCTCACGCACCCATAAACACAGCGTCTCGCGGCATGCGCAGTTTTACGTCAGCCAGATGCTGGAATTTATCGCCGCCCACTACGATCAGGCGCTGACCGTCGATGCCGTTGCCGAGCATGTCAAACTGAACCCCAACTATGCAATGGGCATTTTCCAGCGGGTGATGCAGCAAACCATGAAGCAGTACATTACCGCGATGCGCATCAACCACGTGCGCGCCCTGCTCAGCGACACCGATAAGACGATCCTCGACATCGCCCTGACCGCCGGTTTTCGCTCCAGCAGCCGCTTCTACAGTACCTTTAGCAAGTACGTTGGTATGCCGCCGCAGCAGTATCGTAAGCTCAGCCAGCAGCGCCGGCAGGGCCTGCCGCCCGCGCAGCCATAAACGGGCATAAAAAATGCCGCCGGGGAAGCCCACGGCGGCATGAGTTAACGCAAGAACCGATTATTCGTTAATACGCGGGTGCTGCTGCACCAGTCGGGAGCGTTTTTCCTGCAAATCCGCAATCTCCTGATCGAGATCTTCGATTTTGTGTTCGATGTTATCGTAGTGCTCGCCGAGAATTTCTTTCGCTTCCTGGATATCCGAAGCCGCAGGCGTCGCCCCTTTCAGCGGGCGGTTTGCCGTCTCTTTCATCGTCAGACCGGTCATCAGCCCGATAACCGCAATGACCATCAGATAGTAAGCCGGCATCATCAGGTTCTGCGAGGTTTCCACCAGCCAGGCCGCCAGAGTCGGCGTCAGACCGGCAATCAGCACCGAAATATTAAAGGCGCTGGCCAGGGCGCTAAAACGAATATGGGTCGGGAACATCGCCGGCAGCGAGGACGCCATCACCCCGATGAAGCAGTTGAGCACCACCGCCAGCAGCAGCAGACCCGCGAAAATCAGGCCAATAACGTTGCTGTTAATCATGATAAAGGCCGGAATCGACAGGGTAAACAGCGCCACGCTACCGATCAGAATAAACGGACGACGGCCGAATCGGTCGCTGAGCATACCGATAATCGGCTGGACGAACAGCATACCGACCATGATCGCAATAATAATCAGCACCCCGTGATCTTCCGAGTAGTGCAGGTTATGCGACAGGTAGCTCGGCATGTAGGTGAGCAACATGTAGTAGGTCACGTTGGTGGAAATCACCAGACCGATACAGGTCAGCAGGCTGCGCCAGTGTTTGGTCGCAATCTCTTTAAAGGAGACTTTTGGCCCTTCCTGTAACCCTTCACGATCGCCCTGCTCAAGGGTATCAACGTGCTGCTGGAACGCCGGAGTCTCTTCCAGCGCATGACGAAGATAGAGACCAATCAGCCCTAACGGCAGGGCCAGGAAGAACGGTAAACGCCATCCCCAGCTGAGGAAGTTCTCTTCACCCACCACGCTAGAAATCAGCACCACCACGCCGGCGCCCAGGACAAAGCCGGCTATCGAACCAAAGTCCAGCCAGCTCCCCATAAAGCCGCGCTTGCGGTCGGGAGAGTATTCCGCAACAAAGATGGATGCACCGGTATACTCGCCGCCCACCGAGAAGCCCTGCGCCATTTTACACAGCAGCAGCAGAATCGGCGCCCAGATACCAATCGAGGCGTAAGACGGAATCAGACCGATACAGAAGGTACTGATCGACATGATGACAATGGTGATGGCCAGTATCTTTTGTCGACCATATTTATCGCCCAGCATGCCGAAGAACAGGCCACCTAGCGGACGGATTAAGAACGGAACGGAGAAGGTCCCTAACGCGGCAATCATCTGCACGCTGGGATCGGCATCGGGGAAGAAGACTTTACCTAAGGCATACGCCACAAAACCATACACACCAAAATCGAACCACTCCATCGCATTACCCAGCGATGCTGCGGTAATCGCTTTCTTCAGTTTGCTGTCATCAATGATGGTCACATCCCGAAGCGTGATGGGTTTTACTTTTTTCCTTTTAAGCATAATTATCCTCTTTTGCTCTCGCCTTGAGCGCACGAATCTCCGCCGAATGACAAGGTCATTCGCGTCATGCGTTGGGAGCGGCGAATTGCTGTGCTCCACATTTCAAGCGTAGCAGGTTTGCCTGCACTGTCTGCTGACAGTCCGTACAACCGAACCTGTTGACGCCTGCTCTGGCCATAATGAATATGCGGTGCCGCTAATAAGTGTAGTGAATTTGCGTTCTCGCCTTTTTACCCTAACAGCGTTTAAATTTGGGATCAACTTCACAAAAATTTACCTACCCTTAAACAGAGTCGGCTAAAACCAATAAGTTCAATGAATATTGGAACTTAGCAATACATTTCCGGAAATATCTGGCGGTTTTTATGCAAATAACCCCGTCACTCTTCACGTGATATATTCATTTCTTCCCGGCGGTAACTCATAAAAAAGGCCCGACAAAAGTGCGGGATTGCGCTATAATCACTTACACTTTCGGCTATCAGCCGCCATTTAATGGACCAACGTCCTGTTTTACCCAGTAATCGCGAGGAACGTCATGCAACTGCCACACTGCCCAAAATGCCATTCTGAATACACTTATGAAGACGGCGGCATGTTTATCTGCCCGGAATGCGCCCACGAATGGAACAATGCCGAGCCTGCGGATGATAACGACGCGCTGGTGGTCAAAGATGCCAACGGTAATTTACTCGCCGACGGCGACAGCGTCACCGTAGTAAAAGATCTCAAAGTTAAAGGCAGCTCTTCAATGCTGAAAATCGGCACCAAAGTGAAGAATATCCGACTGGTGGAAGGCGATCATAACATCGACTGTAAAATTGATGGTTTTGGTCCGATGAAGTTGAAATCCGAGTTCGTCAAAAAGAACTAATTCTATTTCCCCGGCACCGGAGATTTATTTTCCCGCTCCTGAAACGGCCGCCGGGATAAATGAACGGATATATTTCCGCTGTGCCGCCTGATTATTTCCCGCATGTCGCAGCATCCAGACCCGGCTCTACCGCCTGGTCTGGATGGCTCATCACCTTCTACACTTAATGGGTCTTCGTTACCTGAGGTAATGGTTATGCCCTTAAGTCCTTACATCACCTTTAGCGGCAACTGCGCAGCGGCGATAGCGTTCTATCGGCAAACGCTGGGCGCCGAACTTGTCCACCAAATCACCTACGGCGAAATGCCGCAGAATGCCCAGGATGCCCAGGATGGCTGCCCTTCCGGCCAGCATTTATCCGCCGACTGTATCGCTCATGCCAGCCTGCGCGTCGCGGGTAGCGAGCTCATGCTCGGCGACAGCCCGGGCGGCGAGACCGATCGCTACGCCGGCTTTACCCTGGTACTCGATACTCAGGACCTGGCCGAGGGCAAGCGCTGGTTCGATAGCCTCGCCGACGGCGGGAGCGTCGAGATGGACTGGCAGGAAACCTTCTGGGCCCACGGCTTTGGTAAAACCATCGACCGCTTTGGCGTGCCGTGGATGGTGAACGTCGTCAAACAAGCGTAAAACTTCCCCCTCCGGGCGGGTTCTCCCGCCCTGTCACTCAGCTGGCACCAACTCTTCATCCGCCGGTCATTGTGTGTTAACCGGAATGTAACAAAAACACGTCAGGATCGGGCCACTCTCAGAGGGAAATCCCTTCTTCTGCTTAGTGAGGCTTGACTGACATGTACTTATCCAGACATCCGACCAGTTATCCAACCCGGTATCAGGAAATTGCCGCCAGACTTGAGCAGGAGCTACGCCATCACTACCGCTGCGGCGACTACCTTCCGGCTGAACAACAGCTGGCCACGCGTTTTGAAGTCAACCGCCATACCCTGCGCCGGGCGATCGATCAGCTGGTTGAACGCGGCTGGGTCCAGCGTCGTCAGGGGGTTGGCGTGCTGGTGCTGATGCGCCCAATCGACTATCCGCTCAATGCCCAGGCGCGCTTCAGCCAGAATCTGCTCGATCAAGGCAGCCACCCGACCAGCGAAAAGCTGCTGTCGGTACTGCGCCCGGCCAGCAGCCACGTCGCCGAAGCCTTTGGCATTGATGAAGGCGACAACGTCATTCATCTCCGGACCCTGCGCCGCGTCAACGGCGTCGCGCTGTGCCTGATCGACCACTACTTCACCGACCTGCGCTTCTGGCCAGCGCTGCAAACTTTCACCCAGGGTTCACTGCACGATTTCCTGCGCCAACGGCTGGATGTCGAACTGACCCGCGCGCGCACCAAAATCAGCGCCCGTCGCGCCCAGGCTAAAGAGAGCAATATTCTCGGGATCCCCAACATGGCGCCGCTGCTGTGCGTGAGAACCCTGAACCACCGCGCGGGCGAAACGCAGGCTACGGAGTACTCCGTCAGCCTGACCCGGGCGGACATGATTGAATTCACCATGGAGCACTGAATGCACTTTGATACCGCAACCCGCCAGCGCTGGATGTCCGTGCTGGCCCACAGTGAACCCGAGGAGCTGCTGGCACGGATGCAGACCCTGCAGCTGGCGCCGGACTATGAACTGATTCGCGCGCCGGAAACCGGCCTGGTGCAGCTGCAGGCACGGATGGGCGGGATCGGCGATCGCTTCTTCGCCGGCGACGCCACCCTCACCCGCGCCGCCATTCGCCTTGCCGACGGCACCATCGGCTACAGCTGGATCCTCGGTCGCGATCGACCACATGCCGAACGCTGCGCCACCATCGACGCGCTGATGCAATCGCCCCACCATTTTCACACCTTAATGGAAACCCTGATTACCCCGCTGGAAGCACAACGAAGCGCACGCATTGAAGCCCGACGCGCCGAAGTCAACGCCAGCCGGGTGGACTTCTTTACTCTGGTTCGCGGAGATAACGCATGACCTTACAAACCGCTTTTACCCTACCGGTGCAGGATGCCCAGCACAGTTTTCGTCGCCTGCTCAAAGCCATGAGCGAGCCGGGCGTCATTGTCGCCCTGCAGCAGCTCCAGCACGGCTGGCAGCCGTTGAATATCGCCTCCACCAGCCTGCTGCTGACACTGGCGGACCACGAAACGCCGGTCTGGCTCTCATCGGCGCTGCATAACGACCTCGTCGGCCAGAACTTACGTTTTCATACCGGCGCACCGCTGGTGGAACTGCCGCAGCAGGCGGTCTTCGCCGTCACCGATGAACGTATCAGCAGCGAACAGCTTAACGTCCTGTCCGCTGGTACCGTCGCTGCGCCGGAAACCGGCGTCACGCTGATTGTCCAACTCGCCAGCCTCAGCGGCGGGCGCATGCTGCGCCTGACCGGGGCCGGTATCGCTGAAGAGCGCATGATTGCCCCGCAGCTGCCGGACTGCATCATTGATGAGCTGACCGAACGCCCGCACCCGTTCCCGCTGGGCATTGACCTGATCCTCACCTGCGGCGAGCGCCTGCTGGCTATCCCGCGCACCACCCACGTGGAGGTTTGCTGATGTACGTTGCCGTCAAAGGCGGAGAGCGAGCGATCGAAGCCGCTCACGCCTTACAGGAACATAAACGACGAGGCGATGGACGGCTTCCCGAACTGAGCATTGAACAGATTACCCAACAGCTACACCTGGCGGTCGATCGGGTGATGACCGAAGGCGGCATCGCCGATCGTGAACTGGCGGCGCTGGCGCTCAAACAGGCCAGCGGTGACAACGTCGAAGCCATTTTTTTACTGCGCGCGTATCGCACCACCCTGCAGCGGCTGGCGGTGAGCGAACCTGTCGATACCGCCAGCATGCGCCTGGAACGCCGTATTTCGGCGGTCTATAAGGATATTCCCGGCGGCCAGATGCTCGGCCCGACCTACGATTACACCCACCGCCTGCTGGATTTCACCCTGCTGGCCAACGGCGAAACGCCGCCGCTGAATACCGCCGAACGGCCGCCGGAAGCCACACCGCACGTTTTTAACCTGCTGGTGCAGCAGGGGCTGGCGAAAGCGGAACAGGAGTCCTACGCCCGGCCCGACGACATCACCCGCAATCCGCCGGTCTATCCCTGTTCTCGCTCGTCACGCCTGCAACAGCTGGTGCGCGGCGATGAAGGCTATCTGCTGGCGCTGGCCTACTCCACGCAGCGCGGCTACGGCCGCAACCATCCTTTTGCCGGTGAGATTCGCAGCGGCTACGTCGCCATTGAGATCGTCCCCGAAGAGCTGGGTTTTACGGTCAATATCGGCGAACTGCTGATGACGGAATGCGAGATGGTCAACGGTTTCGTGGCGCCGGAAAGCGAACCGCCGCACTTTACGCGCGGCTATGGCCTGGTATTCGGCCTGAGCGAGCGCAAAGCGATGGCGATGGCGCTGGTCGACCGGGCGCTACAGGCGCCGGACTACGGCGAGGAGATAGCCGGGCCAGCGCAGGATGAAGAGTTTGTCCTCGCCCACGCCGATAACGTCGAGGCGGCCGGTTTCGTCTCGCATCTCAAGCTGCCCCACTATGTCGATTTCCAGGCCGAACTGGCGCTGCTGAAACGCCTGCAACGGGAGAACGAACGTGGCTAACCCACTCACTGGCTACAACTTTGCTTATCTTGATGAGCAGACCAAGCGCATGATCCGCCGGGCAATTCTCAAAGCGGTGGCGATTCCCGGCTACCAGGTGCCGTTCGGCGGCCGCGAAATGCCAATGCCCTACGGCTGGGGCACCGGCGGTATTCAGCTGACCGCCAGTATCATCGGTGAGCATGACGTGCTGAAGGTGATTGACCAGGGCGCCGATGACACCACCAATGCGGTGTCGATACGGCGGTTTTTTAAGCGCGTCACCGGCGTCGCGACCACCGAGGCAACCTGCGATGCCACGCTGATCCAGACCCGTCACCGGATCCCGGAAACGCCGCTCACCGAAGATCAGATCCTGATCTTCCAGGTGCCGATCCCGGAACCGCTGCGCTTTATTGAGCCGCGCGAGACCGAAACCCGTACCATGCATGCACTGGAAGAGTACGGCGTGATGCAGGTGAAACTGTATGAAGACATTGCCCGCTTCGGTCATATCGCCACCACCTATGCCTACCCGGTAAAAGTGAACGGCCGCTATGTGATGGACCCGTCGCCTATCCCTAAATTCGACAACCCGAAAATGCACATGATGCCCGCGCTACAGCTGTTCGGCGCCGGGCGGGAAAAGCGTATTTACGCCGTGCCGCCGTTTACCCCGGTGGAGAGCCTCGATTTCGACGACCACCCCTTTACCGTCCAGGAGTGGGATGAACCCTGCGCCATTTGCGGGTCTCGCCACAGCTACCTTGATGAAGTGGTACTCGATGACAGCGGCAAACGGATGTTTGTCTGCTCCGATACCGACTATTGCCGCCAACAGAGCGAGGCGCTGAACAAATGAGCCATCCGTTACTCGCGGTCAATCATCTGACCCATCTTTATGCGCCGGGCAAAGGCTTCAGCGACGTCTCTTTTGAACTGTGGCCCGGTGAAGTGCTGGGCATCGTGGGCGAGTCCGGCTCGGGGAAAACCACTCTGCTGAAATCCCTCTCGGCGCGCCTGGCGCCGCAGGAAGGTGAAGTGCGGTATGAAAACCGCTCGCTGTATGCGATGAGCGAAGCGGATCGCCGCCGTCTGCTGCGCACCGAATGGGGCGTGGTACATCAGCATCCGATGGACGGCCTGCGGCGCCAGGTGTCGGCGGGCGGCAATATCGGCGAGCGCCTGATGGCCACCGGCGCACGCCACTACGGAAATATCCGCGCCACCGCCGAACGGTGGCTGAGCGATGTCGAAATTCCGCCGTCGCGTATTGACGATCTGCCCACCACGTTTTCCGGCGGTATGCAGCAGCGTTTGCAAATCGCCCGCAACCTTGTGACCCAGCCGAAGCTGGTGTTTATGGACGAGCCGACCGGCGGTCTGGATGTCTCGGTGCAGGCGCGTCTGCTCGACCTGCTGCGTGGCCTGGTGGTCGAGCTGAACCTGGCGGTGGTGATTGTCACCCACGACCTGGGGGTGGCGCGCCTGCTGGCTAATCGTCTGCTGGTCATGAAACAGGGTCAGGTGGTGGAAAGTGGCTTAACCGACCGGGTGCTGGACGATCCTCATCATCCGTATACCCAGCTGCTGGTGTCATCGGTATTGCAGAACTGAGGTTGCTGTCGCCGGGTGGCGCTGCGCTTACCCGGCCTACGAACACAGCCCCCCCAGTCCGGGTTAGGCCGTGAACACAGCGCCCCAGGCCGGGTAAGGCCATGAACACAGCGCCCACAGGCCGGGTAAGACCATGAACATAGCGCCCCCAGGCCGGGTAAGGCCCACGAACACAGCGCCCACAGGCCGGGTAAGGCCCACGAACGCAGCGCCCACAGGCCGGGTAAGGCCGTGAACACAGCGCCCCAGACCGGGTAAGGCCATGAACACAGCGCCCCCAGGCCGGGTTAGGCCCACGAACGCAGCGCCCACAGGCCGGGTAAGGCCATGAACACAGCGCCCCCAGGCCGGGTTAGGCCCACGAACGCAGCGCCCACAGGCCGGGTAAGGCCGTGAACACAGCGCCCCCAGGCCGGGTTAGGCCCACGAACGCAGCGCCCACAGGCCGGGTAAGGCCGTGAACACAGCGCCCCAGGCCGGGTAAGGCCAATGAACACAGCGCCCCCAGGCCGGGTTAGGCCCACGAACGCAGCGCCCACAGGCCGGGTAAGGCCAATGAACACAGCACCGTAGGCCGGGTAAGGCGAAGCCGCCACCCGGCACCCAAACCACGAGGCCAAAATGATTCACGTTGAAAATGTCAGTAAGACCTTTGTACTCCACCAGCAAAACGGCGTGCGTCTGCCGGTGCTGCAGAATGCCTCTCTGGAGGTCAGCAATGGCGAATGCGTGGTGCTGCACGGCCATTCCGGCAGCGGCAAATCCACCCTGCTGCGTTCGCTGTATGCCAACTACCTGCCGGACACCGGCCATATCCATATCCGCCACGGCGACGAATGGGTTGACCTGGTCAACGCCTCGCCGCGTAAAGTGCTGGAAGTCCGCAAGCGCACCATCGGCTGGGTCAGCCAGTTTCTGCGCGTCATCCCGCGCATCTCGGCTCTCGAAGTGGTGATGCAACCGCTGCTCGACCTCGGCATTGCGCGCGATACCTGCGCTTCGCAGGCTGCCCGCCTGCTGACGCGTCTGAACGTTCCGGAACGGTTATGGCATCTGGCGCCGTCCACATTTTCCGGCGGGGAACAGCAGCGGGTCAATATCGCCCGCGGTTTCGCGGTGGACTACCCGATTTTACTGCTTGATGAGCCGACCGCCTCGCTGGACGCCAGAAACAGCGCCGCCGTAGTGGAACTGATTAACGAAGCCAAAGCGCGCGGCGCGGCTATCGTCGGCATTTTCCATGATGAAACGGTCCGCAATCAGGTCGCCGACCGACTGCACCCGATGGGAATAACAGCATGATTATCAATAATGTAAATCTGGTTCTCGAAGACGAAGTGGTGCACGGGTCGCTGGAAGTGCAGGAGGGCAGCATTTACGCCTTTGCCGAAAGTCAGAGCCAGCTGCCGCAGGCGCTCGACGGCGAAGACGGCTGGCTGCTGCCCGGGCTGATTGAGCTGCATACCGATAATCTGGACAAATTCTTTACTCCGCGCCCGAAAGTCGACTGGCCCGCCCACTCGGCGATGAGCAGCCACGATGCGCTGATGGTCGCCAGCGGTATCACCACCGTTCTGGATGCGGTCGCCATCGGCGACGTACGCGACGGCGGCGATCGCCTGGAGAATCTGGAAAAGATGATCAACGCCATCGAGGAGACGCAGAAACGGGGCATCAACCGCGCCGAACATCGCCTGCATTTACGCTGTGAACTGCCGCACCACACCACGCTGCCGCTGTTTGAAAAGCTGGTAGACCGTGAACCCGTCACCCTGGTTTCGCTGATGGACCACTCGCCCGGTCAGCGTCAGTTCGCCAATCGCGAGAAGTATCGCGAGTATTACCAGGGCAAATATCAGCTAACTCATGAGCAGATGCTGCGCTATGAAGAAGAGCAGATCGCGCTGGCGGCAACCTGGTCCCACGCCAACCGTCGGTCCATCGCCGCGCTGTGTCGCGATCGCCGTATTGCGCTCGCCAGCCACGACGACGCCACCGCGGAGCATGTCCTCGAATCCCATCAGCTTGGCAGCGTGATCGCCGAGTTTCCCACGACGTTAGCCGCCGCCGAGGCGTCACGTCGCCACGGTATGAACGTATTGATGGGCGCCCCCAATATCGTGCGCGGCGGTTCGCACTCCGGCAACGTCGCGGCCCATCAGCTGGCGGCCAGCAACCTGCTCGATATTCTGTCGTCAGACTATTATCCCGCCAGCCTGCTCGATGCGGCGTTCCGCATCGCGGACGACCACGACAACGCCTTCTCGCTGCCGCAGGCCATTCGTCTGGTCAGCAAAAATCCGGCCCAGGCTCTGGGATTAGACGACCGCGGGGTGATCGCGGAAGGTAAGCGTGCCGATATGGTGCTGGCGCACCGTCGCGGCGAACACGTCCATATTGACCACGTCTGGCGTCAAGGAAAGAGGGTCTTCTGATGAGCGGAAAATTGATTTGGCTGGTGGGTGCCTCAGGCTCCGGAAAAGATAGCCTGCTGGCGGCCTTACGCCAGCGCGAAAATGCCCAGCTGCTGGTGGCGCATCGCTATATTACGCGCCCGTTCAACGCCGGCAGCGAAAATCATATTGCGCTCAGCAAGCAGGAGTTTTTCAACCGCGCCGAGCGCCAGCTGTTCGCCCTGAGCTGGCATGCCAATAACAATTACTACGGAATTGGTATCGAAATTGACCTGTGGCTGCACGCCGGTTTTGACGTGGTGGCCAATGGCTCCCGCGCCCATCTGCCGCAGGCCCGGGCGCGCTACGCTGACGCCCTGCTACCCATCTGCCTGCAGGTCACGCCGGAGGTGCTACGCCAGCGCCTGCAACAACGCGGGCGAGAGAGCGAAGCGGAGATCGCCCTGCGCCTGGAGCGTGCGGCGCGCTATGCCCCTTCCGACTGTCTGACGTTGAACAACAACGGCAGCCTCGGGCAATCCGTCGACCAGTTCCTCACGCTGCTGCGCCGCCACTACGCCCGACAAGAGAATCAACATGCCTACCTGTGAACTCCGGGCCCCGACTCTGGACGACGTCGATGCCGTATATGCGTTAATTTGCGAATTAAAGCAGAAAGCGTACGATCGCCGCCATTTCACCGCCGGATTTGCCATGAACCTGCAAAATCCAACCCTGCGCTATCAGCTGGCGCAGGTGGAGGGAGAGACGGTCGGGCTGATTGGGCTACAGTTGCAGTTTCCGCTTAATTTCAACGCCTGGATCGGGGAAGTGCAGGAACTGGTGGTGCTGCCGCAGAGACGCGGCCTGCACGTCGGCCAGGCGCTGCTGGCATGGGCGGAGCAGGAAGCCCGCGAACACGGCGCGCAAATGGTGGAGCTCTCCAGCGGCAAAGCCCGCCCCGACGCCCACCGTTTCTATCTCCGTGAAGGGTATACGCAAAGCCATCTGCGTTTTAAAAAAGCGCTGTGAGGAGGAAGTATGGGCCTGACTATTCGCTTAACCGGCACCGGCGGCGCCCAGCTGGTTCCAGTCTTCGGCTGCGACTGCGCAGCCTGTCAGCGTGCGCGCAGCGATGAGGCGCATCGTCGGCGCCCCTGTAGCGCGGTCGTGACCTTCAATGACGCCGTGACGCTGCTGGATGCCGGGCTGCCCGACCTGATGGACCAGTGGCCCGCCGGCCAGTTTCAGCAGTTTTTACTTACCCACTATCATATGGATCATGTTCAGGGATTATTCCCGCTGCGCTGGGGCGTCGGCGCGCCGATTCCGGTGTTTGGACCGCCGGACCCTGAAGGTTGCGATGACCTGTTTAAACACCCCGGCCTGCTGGACTTCAGCCATACCGTTGAGCCGTTTGTGGTGTTTACCTTGCAGGGGATGCGGGTGACGCCGCTACCGCTCAATCACTCGAAGCTGACCTACGGCTATCTGCTGGAATCGGCGCACAGCCGGGTAGCCTGGTTGTCGGATACCGCCGGATTACCGGAAAAAACGCTCAAATTCTTACTGAATAACCAGCCGCAGGCGATCGTGATCGACTGCAGCCATGAGCCGCGCCCGCAGCCTCCGCGCAACCACTGCGATTTGAATACGGTACGCGCCATCAACCAGGTACTGGCCTGCCCGCGGGTCATTCTGACTCATATCAGCCACCGGTTTGATCTCTGGATGATGGAGCATCCCTTGCCGCCGGGATTTGAGGCCGGCTATGACGGTATGGAGATCGTGCTGGATTAATCTTTAACCCGGGTAAGCGCTATCGTCACCCGGTCAGCATCGTGTCGCCACGGCCAGAAACGCAGCACGGTTAATCGTCGTCATCCAGTCGCCGCTGGTCGTTCTCCAGCTGCCGGCGATCCTGATCCAACTGGCGCTGGCGATCGTCGAGCTGACGGCGACGATCCTCTATCTGTCGTTGCCGATCGTCATACTGCCGCTGGCGATCGGTGCTTTGTTGGCGGCTGCCCTGGTAACGTCCGTCATCATAGCGGTCGTCGTCATCAGAGCGGTTATCGCCGGGGTTGTAGGCATCATTAATCGCCTGCTGAATATTACCGATTGCGTCGTCAATAATATCAGCGCGCGCCAGCTGGCTACTCAGCGACAGCGTGCAGAGGATTAAAGCGGTAAAGTAACGTTTCATAGAGCCAGTCTCTTCGGGGGGCTGGCCCTACGTTAATCAACGGTCGTGGCGGCGAGTAGCGGAGGAATCTCAAATCCGCGGCTGTTCAAGCGCGGTAATCGCATCAATTCGCGTCTGATGACGTCCGCCTTCATACTCGCTCCCCAACCAGGCATCGACAATCATTTTCGCCAGCTCAAGACCTATCACGCGCGCGCCGAAGGCCAGCACATTGGTATTATTATGTTGCCGCGATAGCTGGGCCGAATAGGGTTCACTGCACACCACCGCGCGAATGCCGGGGTATTTATTGGCGGTGATGGAGATCCCGACGCCGGTGCCGCAGATCAGGATCCCCCCCTCGGCTTCGCCTGTCAGAATGGCCTGCGCGACAGCGCTGGCATAACGGGGATAATCGGTACGCTCAGGTGACCATGTTCCCTTATCCAGCACCTCGATCCCCCGCAGCCGGAGATGCGCCATAATATCGTTTTTAAGGATAAACCCGACGTGATCACAGCCAATTGCAATCCTTTTCATACTTAACCTCGCCTGTTCTTACTTTACGAACATAGATGGAGTTGTGATTTAAACCGGAAAAACTGGCGCAATAATCGTCAAAAATCCGGTCTGACGTGCCCTTTCTACATCGCGAAAATTCACAAATCAAGCGAGAAAAATAGCCAGCTCATATTACCCATCGTCTTAAATCTTACGGGTAAAGATGAAAAATACTTGTTTTATAAATAGTTAATCAAAAAATGGCCATTCTCAAAATCGCCAACACTTTACAAAAACCAAAACTTTATAAAAATTATATTTTTGTGAAGTTGATTGTATCTTTTCTGTTTTGCCTGTGGTGATATAGTGACGTCTTCACTTTATGGACAAGAGAAAGCGATGAGTCAGTCAGAATCCAGTTCGCTCCCCAACGGTATCGGCCTCGCCCCCTGGCTACGCATGAAGCAGGAAGGAATGACCGAAAACGAAAGCCGAATCGTCGAATGGTTGCTTAAACCTGGCAATCTGAGCGACGCTCCCGCCATTAAAGATGTGGCGGAAGCGCTGTCGGTTTCCGAAGCAATGATCGTTAAGGTCTCCAAACTGCTCGGTTTTAGCGGTTTTCGTAACCTGCGTAGCGCCCTGGTGGAGTATTTTTCTCAATCTGAACAGGTCCTTCCGGCAGAGCTCTCCTTTGATGAAGCACCTCAGGACGTGGTGAATAAGGTTTTTAATATTACCCTGCGTACCATTATGGAAGGTCAGTCGATCGTTAATGTCGACGAAATTCATCGCGCGGCACGTTTCTTCGCCCAGGCCAACCAGCGCGATCTGTACGGTGCCGGTGGATCAAATGCCATCTGCGCCGATGTGCAGCATAAGTTTTTACGTATCGGCGTGCGCTGCCAGACATATCCGGATGCGCATATCATGATGATGTCCGCCTCGTTATTGAAAAAAGGCGACGTCGTGCTGGTAGTCACCCATTCCGGGCGCACCAGCGATATTAAATCGGCAGTAGAACTGGCAAAGAAGAACGGCGCTAAAATTATCTGTATTACCCATAGTTACCATTCACCGATTGCTAAATTAGCTGATTTTATTATTTGCTCGCCAGCACCAGAAACTCCTCTATTAGGGAGAAACGCCTCAGCGCGTATTTTACAACTTACATTATTAGATGCTTTTTTTGTTTCGGTAGCCCAACAAAATATTGAACAGGCCACTTTAAACATGCAAAAAACCGGCGCCATTGTTGATTTCTTTTCACCAGGAGCGCTGAAGTAAATAATAAACACCGATCCCACTACGGTGGGATCAATATTACTGTATCCTACACCGAGAACACTGTTATGAATAAATACCTGAAAATTTTCAGCGGCGCGGCTATGGGCGTAATGTTATCTACCAGCGCTTTTGCCGCCGCCGATTACGCTGTGGTATTAAAAACATTATCGAATCCTTTCTGGGTTGATATGAAAAAAGGTATTGAAGATGAGGCTAAAACGCTGGGAGTCAGCGTCGATATTTTTGCCTCGCCTTCGGAAGGGGATTTTCAATCACAGCTTCAGCTCTTCGAAGACTTAAGCAATAAGAACTATAAAGGCATCGCTTTCGCCCCTCTCTCATCGGTCAACCTGGTGATGCCCGTGGCGAAAGCCTGGAAGAAAGGGATTTATCTGGTCAATCTCGATGAAAAAATCGATATGGATAACCTGAAGAAGGCAGGCGGTAACGTGGAAGGTTTCGTCACCACGGACAACGTCGCAGTGGGGGCAAAAGGGGCCGATTTTATTATCGAGAAACTGGGAGCTGAGGGCGGCGACGTTGCCATCATCGAGGGTAAAGCGGGGAACGCGTCGGGCGAAGCCCGTCGTAACGGTGCGACGGAGGCATTCAAAAAAGCCACTCAGATCAAGCTTGTTGCCAGCCAACCAGCCGACTGGGATCGCATTAAGGCGCTCGATGTTGCCACTAATGTGCTACAGCGGAACCCTAACCTGAAAGCCTTTTACTGCGCGAATGACACCATGGCAATGGGCGTTGCCCAGGCCGTAGCCAACGCCGGGAAAAGCCAAACGGTTCTGGTGGTCGGCACTGACGGTATCCCTGAAGCGCGTAAAATGGTTGAAGCCGGTCAGATGACCGCAACGATTGCGCAAAACCCTGGCAATATCGGCGCGACGGGACTGAAAATGATGGTTGATGCCGAAAAAACCGGCAAGGTAATTGCACTGGATAAAACACCGGAATTCAAACTGGTGGATTCTATTCTGGTCACAAAATAATTTTCCCAGCAGCTAGCCCGATGTTCTCCCCTTACCCTCCTGACCTCAGGAGGGTAAAAATAAGTAAGGAGTTATTATGCTCACGCCATATATTTCAATGGCGGGGATCGGCAAATCATTTGGTCCGGTTCACGCATTAAAATCGGTCGATTTAACCGTTTACCCGCACGAAATACATGCGTTGCTAGGGGAAAATGGTGCCGGAAAATCAACGTTAATGAAAGTTTTGTCGGGAATACATGAACCGACCACAGGCACCATCACGGTGAATAACGTGAATTATGCCAGACTCGACCATAAATTAGCAGCCAGACTCGGTATCGGCATTATTTATCAAGAACTCAGCGTTATTGATGAATTAACCGTAATGGAAAATTTATATATCGGCCGCCATCTGACGAAAAAAGTCTGTGGCGTCAATATTATCGACTGGAAAGAGATGCGCATCAGAGCGGCAATGATGCTGCTGCGCATCGGATTAAAGGTCGATTTAGATGAGAAAGTCGCGAATCTGTCCATCAGCCATAAGCAGATGCTGGAAATCGCGAAAACACTGATGCTCGACGCCAAAGTGCTGATCATGGATGAACCTACCTCTTCGCTGACCAACAAAGAGGTGGACTACCTGTTCCTGATCATGAACCAGCTGCGTAAAGAGGGGACCGCCATCGTCTATATCTCGCACAAGCTGGCGGAGATACGCCGGATCTGCGACCGCTACACGGTGATGAAGGACGGTAGCAGCGTATGCAGTGGCATGGTCAGCGAGGTCAATAACGACGATATCGTACGTCTGATGGTCGGTCGTGAGTTGCAAAACCGCTTTAACGCGATGAAAGAGAACACCGGAAATATCGCGCGCGAAACGGTATTCGAGGTGAAAAATGTCACCAGCCGGGACAAGAAAAAGGTCCGCGATATCTCCTTTAGCGTCAATCGCGGTGAAATTCTCGGCTTTGCCGGTCTGGTGGGCTCCGGGCGTACCGAACTGATGGATTGTCTGTTTGGCGTTGATAAGCGCAGCAGCGGTGAAATCATCCTCAATGGTAAAGCGATTACCCCGCGTTCACCGCTGGATGCCTTAAAGAAAGGAATGGGTTACATCACGGAGAGTCGCCGGGACAACGGTTTCTTCGGCAATTTCTCCATTGCGCAAAACATGGCTGTCAGTCAGAGCCTGAAACACGGCGGCTATAAAGGGGCAATGGGGCTGTTCCATGAAGAGAACGAGCGTAAAACGGCGGAAGCGCAGCGTAAATTACTGGCGCTGAAGTGCCACTCTGTCGATCAGAGCATCACCGAACTTTCCGGCGGTAACCAACAAAAGGTCCTGATATCCAAATGGTTATGCTGCAACCCCGACGTCATTATTTTCGATGAGCCGACGCGCGGGATCGACGTCGGCGCGAAAGCCGAAATTTATAAAGTGATGCGCCAGCTGGCGGATGACGGAAAAGTCATTCTGATGGTGTCATCCGAGCTTCCTGAAATTATCGCCGTCTGTGACCGCATCGCCGTGTTCTGCGAAGGGCGGCTGACGAAAATTCTGACCAATCGCGACGACATGAGCGAAGAGGAGATTATGGTATGGGCACTGCCGCAAGAGTAAAAGGGGAGTCCGATGGCAAAAAGCCGTTCAACTTCGCACTGTTCTGGGATAAATACGGCACCTTTTTTATCCTCGCAATTATTGTCGCGATTTTCGGCTCGCTGTCGTCGGAATACTTTCTGACGACCAATAACATCACGCAAATATTTGTTCAGAGCTCGGTGACGGTGCTCATCGGAATGGGAGAATTCTTCGCTATTCTGGTAGCAGGCATCGACCTGTCGGTGGGGGCGATTCTGGCGCTTTCCGGCATGGTGACCGCCAAACTCATGCTGGCAGGAGTCGATCCATTCCTCGCGGCGCTGATTGGCGGCGTGCTGGTCGGCGGCGCGCTAGGCGCGATTAACGGCTGCCTGGTCAACTGGACCGGCTTGCACCCGTTCATTATTACCCTCGGCACTAACGCGATTTTTCGCGGTATCACCCTGGTTATCTCCGACGCCAACTCGGTCTATGGCTTCTCTTTCGAGTTCGTCAATTTCTTTGCCGCCAGCGTATTGGGGATCCCGGTACCGGTCATCTTCTCGCTTATTGTGGCCGTGATTCTATGGTTCCTGACCACCCGGATGCGGTTGGGCCGCAATATCTACGCCCTCGGCGGCAATAAAAACTCCGCCTTTTACTCTGGCATTGATGTCAAGTTCCACATGTTGCTGGTGTTCATTATCTCCGGCATCTGCGCCGGGCTGGCGGGGGTGGTCTCGACGGCACGTCTCGGCGCCGCGGAGCCTCTGGCCGGAATGGGCTTTGAAACCTACGCCATTGCCAGCGCCATTATCGGCGGCACCAGCTTCTTTGGTGGTAAGGGACGCATTTTTTCTGTGGTGATTGGCGGCCTGATCATCGGCACCATCAACAACGGCCTGAATATTCTCCAGGTACAAACCTACTACCAGCTGGTGGTGATGGGTGGATTAATTATCGCGGCTGTCGCCCTCGACCGTCTTATCAGTAAGTAAGGAATTTATGATGAAAATTTCCCCCTCTTTAATGTGTATGGACCTGCTGAAATTCAAAGAACAGATCGAGTTTATCGATCGGCATGCAGATTACTTCCACATCGACATCATGGACGGTCATTTTGTCCCTAACCTGACGCTATCGCCGTTTTTCGTCAGCCAGGTGAAGAAGCTGGCCAGTAAACCGCTGGACTGCCATCTGATGGTCACCCGGCCACAGGATTACATCAGCCAGCTGGCGCAGGCAGGCGCGGACTTTATCACCCTGCATCCGGAAACGATTAACGGTCAGGCTTTCCGCCTGATAGAGGAGATTCGTCGCCACGGCATGAAGGTCGGGCTCATTCTCAATCCGGAAACGCCGGTTGAAACGATGAAATATTACATCCACAAGGCGGACAAAATTACGGTGATGACCGTCGATCCGGGTTTCGCCGGCCAACCCTTTATTCCTGAAATGCTGGAGAAGATCGGCGAACTAAAAGCGTGGCGAGAACGAGAAGGACTGGCCTACGAGATTGAGATCGACGGCTCATGCAATAAAGCGACCTATCAAAAACTGATGGCGGCAGGCGCGGACGTCTTTATCGTCGGTACCTCCGGTCTGTTTAACCATGGCGACAATATTCACGACGCGTGGCAGGTCATGGCAGAGCAGATTCTGGCGGCCAAAAACGAGGTATTCCCTCATGCAAAAACAGCGTAAGGTCGTCGCAGGTGTGGACATGGGCGCAACCCATATCCGCTTTTGCCTGCAAACCGCGCAGGGCGAGACTCTGCATTGCGAGAAGCTGCGCACTGCTGAAGCGATCGCGCCTGACGGTCTGGTCAGCGGGATAACCATGTTGATTCAGCAGCAGCTTGACCGCTTTCAGGCCCGTTGCTGCGGCCTGGTGATGGGCTTTCCGGCATTGGTAAGCAGAGATAAACGGACGATTATCTCCACCCCCAACCTATCGTTACCGCCGGAAACCCTGCGTACGCTCGCCGATGAGCTGGAGCATTCGCTGGCCTGTCCGGTCGAATTTTCCCGCGATGTCAATCTTCAGCTCTCATTTGACGTGCAGGAAAATGGTTTGCAGGCGCAACAGGTGCTAGCCGCTTATCTCGGCACCGGCATGGGCTTCGCCATCTGGTTAAACGGCGGGCCGTGGACAGGCGCGCACGGCGTGGCGGGAGAGCTGGGTCATATCCCGCAGGGCGACAACGCGCTCATCTGCGGTTGCGGTAATCCCGGTTGTCTGGAAACCGTCTGCTCCGGCATCGCGCTCAAACGCTGGTATGAACAACAACCGCGCGACTATGCGCTGGATGAGCTGTTTTTGCACGCCGCTGAGGAGCCGTTTGTACAGGCTCTCCTGCACCACGCCGCCCGCGCAATCGCCACCAGCATCAACCTGTTCGACCCCGATGCAGTGATCCTCGGCGGCGGCGTGATGGACATGTCCGGCTTTCCACGCGAGGCGCTGCTCACCATGATCAAAGCGCATATTCGCCGCCCGTTGCCTTATCAGGCAGTGCAGTTTGTTGCCGCATCGTCCTCAACATTTAATGGTGCTCAAGGGGCTGCGGCACTGGCCCGCAGCCGTTATTTGCCACAACCTGTCGCAGCGCCTGCATCAGCTGTGTCCGACTGAAGGGTTTACGCAGCAGCTCGACGTCCGGCAGCGCAGGATTGTGCGCCGGACGCAGATCCTGGCCGCTGATCAGCAGCACCGCCACCGTCGGGAAACGGCGCTGGGTTTCGTTGATCACCTCGGCTCCGCTCAATCTGCCCGGCAGCATCAGGTCGCTAATCAGCAGCGCAATTTCCGTCGAAGCCTCAAGTAACTGCAGCGCCTGCTCCCCGTTCCCGGCCTCCAGGGTTAACCAGCCGAGCTGATGAAGCTGCTCACAAAGAGTCTGACGCACATCGGCCTCATCCTCCAGCACCAGCGCCAGCCGTTCACCGCTCACCGTCTGCTCTACTTCCGGTAACGTGCCGCCGCTCGGCGCCTGCACCGCCGCGCGCGGCAGCTGTAAACGCACCGTGGTCCCCTGGCCCGGCGCGCTCTCAATAGCCACCCGCCCGCCGGACTGGCGGACAAAACCATAGACCATCGACAGCCCCAGACCGCTGCCGCTGCCGGTCTGTTTGGTGGTAAAGAACGGTTCGAACACCTGGGCTTTGACCTCCTGTGACATCCCGCTACCGTGGTCAATCACCTCCAGCGCCACCATATCCTGCCGCCGCCCGTCGCTGCGGGCCACGCGCTGGTTCCAGGTGCGCAGCTTAATCACCCCTGAGCGCCCTTCCATTGCATCGCGAGCGTTCATCACCAGATTGATAATGGCGTTTTCCAGCTGGCCGATGTCAATCCACGCAGGCCACGCGGGTGACTGTGCCTCAATCTGCAGAGTCAGCGTCGTCGGCAGAGAATGGCGCATCAGTTCGCCCAGGTTCTCCAGCAGCGGTTTCATCGCCACGGCATTGGGGTGCAGCGACTGCTTACGCGAGAAGGCCAGCAGCCGCTGGGTGAGCAGCGCGCCGCGTTCTGCGGCTTTTCGCGCCCGGGAGATCCGCGGCACGTCCGCGTCCTGCGGCTGAACCAGTTCAAGACTGCCGATAATCACCGCCAGCAGGTTATTAAAATCATGCGCCAGACCGCCGGTCAGCTGGCCGACCGCTTTCATTTTCTGGCTGTGAACCAGCGCCTGCTCCAGCCCTTTGCGTTCGGTTCTGTCGAGTACCACGTTCACCAGCCCGCGCCCGGGAACCGGACTAAAGCGCAGCTCAATGGTACGATCGCCCGCCAGCTGTAGCTCCTGGGGTTTGGGTAGCGGACGGGACAGGTTGTCACGAATATGTTCCGCCAGCGGAGCGGCCTGGCCCAGCAGCTGCTGATAGTGAATACCGCGCTGCAGATCATTGGCCGCCAGCCCTAACAGCAGCGGATACTGCGGATTCCACACCACCAGCAGCCCCTGGTTATCAAACAGCGCGAAGCCGTCGCGCATGGCATGAAAGGTGGTCTCCAGCAGGGTACTTTTTTCTTTCAGCAGCTGGGAGGTATGGGCCAACGACGCGGTATTGCGGGCAAAGACGTTGAAGGCGCGCGCCAGCTCTCCCAGCTCATCGCGTCGCTGAAGCCCCGGGACAGAGACCTCCTGCTCGCCGTGGGCCAGACGCGACATCGCGCGGGAGATGGCGGTCAGACTGGAGCCGAGGTTACGGTAGATATACCAGCCGGCGAAGCCGGTTATCACCAGCGCCAGCAGCGCCGACAGTAAAATAAACATACTGATGGAACGTAGCTCCCGATGGCTCTGCGCCGCCCGCAGCTCAGACGCCTGCGCGACCCGGGCAACGTACTGATTAATATCGCTGTTGAGCAGCGCCACCAGCGCCTTGATGTGAAACATATACCAGCCGATGGCCAAATCGCTCTCCTCCAGCTGCGCCGAGAGCGGCTCCAGCCTGGCCAGCTCGCCGTTGAAATCCTGCAGAATCGCGGCCAGCGTAGGATCGCGGCTGGTCGTCGGCAGAAAACCTCGCACCTTATCCAGCTGCTGGACGATCGATCGCGGCGTCGAAGTATGGATGGCCGCAACGATCAGCCGATCCATCTCTGCCAGCGGCCGGGGATCGATCGCGTCTGCGCCATACCGATCGTTAAGATCCTGAATATGCCGGAGATAGCTCTGGTTCTGATACAGCGAGCTGAGCAGTTCATTACGCTGCAGATGACGACGCTGACCGCGTTCCAGCATGCCACCCACGCTCTGCTGCAGCTCATTGCTGCGGCGAATAATACTGGCCACCAGCGCCAGCTCCTGTTGCGCCAGCGGCGCGGCGGCGAGGTGAGAGAGGGAATATTTCAGGGCCTGCTGGGTCTCCAGCAGGCGTTCAGCTTCGCTTTTATACTCCAGCGCGCCGACCACCTGGGAGAGGCGAACCGCCGCGGTGGCAACGTTCGCGGTGTCGCGCGCCAGATTCATACTGCCGGTCATATCATCCAGCGTCTGCCGCTGCACCTGTTCTTGTAGCAGGCTGGCATGGCGAAAGCCCAGCAGCGCCACGCCGGCCACCATCAGCGTCACCGCCACCATCAGCAAATTAAACGACAGCAGACGCCCGCGAGCGCTGGTGAAAAACGGGTAGCGATGGGATGGCATGGTCAGCTCCACGATCTTTTTATTTATCCTGGCGGTTGCTGACCCGGACCGGGAGAGCCGCATCGCGTAATTGTGAGCCAGGTTAACTATTCATCAATATGACAAATATGAACGGCGTCTGACATTTTGTATTTATCGTCCTGTGGTGCACTGCGATTCTCGATCACACTCGCAGGAGAGCCGCCATGCAGGGGACACCGGTACTATCCATGCGCAATATTGCCAAAGCCTTTGGCAAGTTTTATGCGCTGAAAGGCGTCGATCTGACGGTCTGGCCCGGTGAGATCCACGCCTTAATGGGGGAGAACGGCGCCGGCAAAAGCACGTTGATGAAGATCCTCGCGGGAGCGTATACCGCTACCAGCGGCGAGATCCTGATCGACGGACGGCCGCACGCCATTAAAGGGCCAAAAGATGCGCTGGCCGCCGGGATCACGCTGATTTACCAGGAGATGCAGCTGGCGCCGAATTTAACCGTCGCTGAGAACATTTTCCTCGGCAGCGAGCTGGCGCGCGGCGGACTAGTACAGCGCAAAGAGATGATTCATCAGGCCCAGGCGGTGATAGATCGTCTCGGCGCTCAGTTTAAGGCCGGCGACCGGGTGATGACCCTGACCATTGCCGAACAGCAGCAGGTGGAGATCGCCCGCGCCCTGCATCGCAACAGCCGGGTCCTGGTAATGGACGAACCCACCGCCGCCCTCTCCTCCCGTGAGACCCAGCGCCTGTTTGAGCTGATTCTGCGTCTGCGCGACGAAGGGATGGCAATTATCTACATCAGCCACCGGATGGCGGAGGTTTATGAACTCTCCGACCGCGTCAGCGTATTGCGCGACGGCCAGTACGTCGGCAGCCTGACCCGCGACAAGCTCAACGCCTCCGAGCTGGTGCGCATGATGGTCGGCCGTCCGTTAAGCGACCTGTTCAATAAAGAGCGTGATATTCCACCCGGCCAGCCGCGCCTGCGGATACAGGATTTGACCGACGGCGGCAAAGTGAAAGCCAGCAGTCTGGTGGTACGAGCCGGGGAAATCGTCGGCCTGGCCGGTCTGGTCGGCGCCGGCCGCTCGGAACTGGCGCAGCTGATTTTCGGCGTGCGTCGGGCCACCGGCGGCGTCATCGAGATCGACGGCGAGCCGGTGGTCATTCACTCTCCGCGCGCAGCCATCGAGCTGGGAATCGGCTTTCTCACCGAAAATCGCAAGGAGCAGGGGCTGTTCCTCGAAATGGCGGCGCAGGAGAACATCACCATGGCCACCCTCGAACGGGATGCCCGCTGGGGCATGCTCAATCGCAAAAAGGCGCAGACCCTCTCCGACGATGCGATCTCCCTGCTCAATATTCGCGTACCGCACGCGCAGGTGCGGGCCGGCGGCCTTTCCGGCGGCAATCAGCAAAAGCTGCTGATCTCCCGCTGGGTCGCCATCGGTCCGCGCATTTTGCTGCTTGATGAACCGACGCGCGGCGTTGACGTCGGCGCCAAAAGCGAGATTTACCGCATCATGACCCAGATGGCGCGCCAGGGGGTGGCCATTCTGATGATCTCCAGCGAACTCCCCGAAGTGGTCGGCATGAGCGACCGGGTGTACGTCATGCGCGAAGGCAGCATCGCCGGCGAACTCCAGGCCGGCGACATCAGCCAGGAAAGCATTATGACGCTGGCCACCGGCGTAAACGACTCTCACCTTAAGGCGGTATCACCATGACAACACAGAAAGAGACCGCCGCGCAGCCGGTGGCAAAATCGGTATCGGCGAAGAAAATCCTGATGGGCGATCTGCTACAAACGGTCGGTATCCTGCCGATTTTAATCCTGATTGTGGCGGTATTTGGCTTTATCGCCCCCAATTTCTTTACCGAAAGCAATCTGTTGAATATTACCCGTCAGGCGTCGATCAACATCGTGCTCGCCGCCGGGATGACCTTCATCATTTTGACCGGGGGGATCGATCTGTCCGTCGGCTCGATTCTCGGCACGACCGCGGTGGCGGCCATGGTGGTATCGCTGACCCCGGAGCTGTCGCTGCTGTCGATTCCGGCGGCGCTGATGCTCGGCCTGCTGCTCGGTTTGTTTAACGGTGCGCTGGTCGCCTTCGCCGGGCTACCGCCGTTTATCGTCACGCTCGGGACCTATACGGCCCTGCGCGGGGCCGCCTATCTGCTGGCCGACGGCACCACGGTGATTAACTCCGATATCAGCTTCGAATGGATCGGCAACGATTACCTCGGGCCAGTTCCGTGGCTGGTGGTGATCGCGCTGCTGGTGGTGGCGGTGTGCTGGTTCATTCTGCGCCGTACCACCCTCGGCGTTCATATCTACGCCGTGGGCGGCAATATGCAGGCGGCAAGGCTCACGGGGATCAAAGTGTGGCTGGTGCTGCTGTTCGTTTACGGCATGAGCGGCTTGCTCTCCGGGCTGGGCGGCGTCATGAGCGCCTCGCGGCTGTACAGCGCCAACGGCAACCTCGGCGTAGGTTATGAGCTGGATGCCATCGCCGCCGTTATTCTCGGCGGGACCAGCTTCGTTGGCGGCATCGGCACTATCACCGGCACGCTAGTGGGGGCGCTGATTATCGCCACGCTCAATAACGGTATGACGCTGATGGGCGTCTCCTATTTCTGGCAACTGGTGATCAAAGGGGCGGTGATCATCATTGCGGTGCTGATCGACAAATACCGTACCCGACACCATCAAAGTGCATAACAACAATACCCTACAGACAGAGGAAAACAGCATGCGTTTGAAACCCATAGTAACCGCACTCTGTGCCGGCGCGCTGCTTGCCGCAGCGCCCTTTACCCAGGCCAAAGAGCTGAAATCAATCGGCGTCACGGTGGGGGATTTAGCCAACCCGTTCTTTGTACAAATCACCAAAGGCGCGGAGCTGGAAGCCCGTAAGCTGGCCGGAGACAATGTGAAAGTGACGCTGGTCTCCAGCGGTTACGATCTGGGTCAGCAGGTGGCGCAGATCGATAACTTTATTGCCGCCAAAGTCGACATGATTATCCTCAACGCCGCCGACTCAAAAGGGATTGGCCCGGCGGTAAAACGCGCGAAAGATGCCGGGATCGTGGTGGTTGCGGTGGACGTGGCCGCCGAAGGCGCCAATGCCACTATCACCTCTGATAACACTCAGGCGGGAGAAATGGCCTGTAAATACATCACCGACCGCCTGAAAGGCAAAGGGAATGTGGTGATTATCAACGGGCCGCCGGTTTCTGCCGTGCAGAATCGCGTTGAAGGCTGCCAGGCCGAGTTTGCACGCCACCCGGATATCAAAGTGCTCTCCTACAACCAGAACGCGAAAGGCAGCCGTGAGGGGGGTCTGGAAATTATGACCTCACTGCTGGCCGCGAATCCGAAGATCGATGGCGTCTTTGCCATCAACGATCCGACCGCGATTGGTGCCGATCTGGCGGCAAAACAGGCGCAACGTCATGAGTTCTTTATCGTTGGCGTCGACGGCAGTCCGGACGGTGAAGAGGCGTTGAAACGTAAAAACTCGCTGTTTGTGGCGACGCCGGCGCAGGACCCGCAGGTGATGGCGGCGAAAGCGGTCGAGATCGGTTATGACATTCTGCAGGGTAAACCGGCCCCGTCCGCACCGGTGCTGATCCCGGTGACCCTGATCGATAAAAACAATATCGGTAGTTACAAAGGCTGGACCGTGAAGTAAGAGCACTATCTCCCCGCTGGCCCCGCGTCTGCCGGGGCTACGCCGCCCTGTCGCCGTGGATAACATCTGCGGCGAACACATAGCCCAGACCGCGCAGGGTTTTGATCAGCGTCGGCTGATGCGGATTCGGTTCGATTTTGCGCCGCAGGCGCATGATCAGCACGTCAATCGTCCGGTCAAAGACTTCGGTGCTTTCGCTATGGGTCAGAGCCAACAGCTGCTCACGGTTAAGCACCCGGCGGGCGTTTTGCGCCAGCGCCAGCAGCAGGCTGTACTCTCCCTGGGTCAGCGGCACCGCTTGCTGTTGCGAGTTAAACAACTCGCAGCGAAACGTATCCAGCCGCCAGCCGTTAAAGAGCAATCCCGTGCCGCCGCTCGCGCCTTCAGCGCCCAGCGCGCCGCTACGCCTGAGCACCGCCTTCACCCGCGCCACCACCACCCGGGAGTTAAACGGCTTGGCAATATAATCATCGGCGCCCATTTCCAGCCCTACCACTACGTCGGATTCGCTGCCGAGGCCGGTCAGCATCACGACCGGTAAATCAGGTCGGCTGCGCTGCAGCTGTTGCAGTACCAGCAGCCCGTTGGTGTCAGGGAGAATCATATCCAGCAGCACCAGCGAGATATCCGTCCGCTGGGCCGCCACCGCCAGCGCATCGCTGCCGGTCTGGCACAGCAGCACGTCAAAAACATGCGCGCTGAGCACATCGCTAAGCAGCTCGCCAATCGCGCTGTCGTCATCCACAACCAAAATGACCGGTTTCATTACTTGCCTCTGCCCGCACGGAACGATCTCTGTCTGATTAATTCAGCAAAGCCCCCACGACAAATCCATTACCGGATCGCGTTTCTTCAATCCATGTCACATCTCACCTCCCTTCGACACGTCAAAACTGACGACGCCCTGCTTTTCGTCAGCATTTAGCCCAAAAAATCGACGTATCATCAGTCAATACCCACAATGAAAACATGGCATAGAAGATGCATATTGACGGCGTGATAGCGCATATGCGCCCATTGATCAACTGGAGCAAGACCGATGAAAAAAGTCGTCACGGTTTGCCCGTATTGCGCATCAGGTTGCAAAATCAACCTGGTGGTCGATAACGGCAAAATCGTCCGGGCTGAGGCGGCACAGGGGAAAACCAACCAGGGAACCCTGTGCCTGAAAGGCTATTATGGCTGGGATTTCATTAACGATACCCAGATCCTCACCCCGCGCCTGAAAACCCCTATGATCCGCCGTCAGCGTGGCGGCAAACT
>NZ_MTEG01000093.1:0-1234 GCF_002108615.1 Klebsiella sp. YJ | reverse complement strand
GAATTCACTATCGGCGAAGGTGAGTTGATGGCTCATGATGTCCCTCTGGGATGCGCTCCGGATGAATATGATGATCTCATATCAGGAACTTGTTCGCACCTTCCCTAACGCTTCTGTTTCTGAGGCGATTTTATGTTTAACGCGCTTAACTTCTGCGTCATAAATAACTTTGCGTAGCAGTGTTTCATCTTCATTTTGAATTAGGGCTTGCCGATCTAAATTAGGTAATGCATCGGGCAGATAGGTCAAACGCTCAACCGTCTTATCATTGACGGCTAATAGAAATGGGTTGTTTTTTTTAGCTCTTTGCGGGATGGATGCTAACATCAGTTCACAAGCAACCATCCCTTTAGTGTCATTGCCTAACACTATTTTTGCTACTGATGGGGTTAAAAACACACCTGATTGCAATTCATGCGAATCAGCCAGAGGGTATTCTATGCTTTGGTTGCCACTAAGAGTTTTTGCGTTACGGATACCAGCCCAGTTCCCTGCCTCGTTAATACTCAGTTCACCCCAGACATCAATTTTATGATTTTCCAAGCCCCAACTATCATAAAGGCGTTGGTAAAGCTCTTCATCAGAGAGCCCTTTAACCTCTTCAAGGTTGTAGATAACTTGTTCTAAAGCCATGATTTCTATTCAAACAATAAATAAAGGGATTACCTACGTGTTGCAAACTCAACACATCTACATCTCGAGAAAAACAGGTTTAGTTTTGCTTCTTATCTAGCACTTTTTAGCGAGATAATCACCAACGAGCATTTCAATAAATTCTTTAAGTTCCTGATATTAAACACCATAAGTCTAATATGGCAACAGTTTCTATAATCGCGTTTCGCGAATCCGTGATATGAGCACCAATGTTGACAGTGCCACTTACCACTACACAACTTCATATCGCGTCTACTCTATTGCTAACACTTTCGAGTGATCCGTACCAGCAAAAGTGGACACTTCGCTAAGAAAGTCTGGGGTCAAGTCTTGCAACGTGCACAACGTGCTTTGGCAAGGTCTGCTTTTGGCACATAAGAAATATTCAGAAATTTCGAATACTACATTAGCTCACTCACTTTACTGCAAAAACCGTAACCAACGTTTTCATTGAGTCACCCGAAACCATAACAAAGGGCACTGTTGCAAAGTTAGCGATGAGGCAGCCTTTTGTCTTATTCAAAGGCCTTACATTTCAAAAACTCTGCTTACCAGGCGCATTTCGCCCAGGGGATCACCA
>NZ_MTEG01000092.1:0-1261 GCF_002108615.1 Klebsiella sp. YJ | reverse complement strand
TGGTGATTCTGAACTTTTGCTTTGCCACGGAATGGTCTGTGTTGTCGGGAGGATGCGTGATCTGATCCTTCAACTCAGCAAAAGTTCGATTTATTCAACAAAGCCGAGTATAGGCTCAATTGCGGAACTCTGACGGTGACTTGTTGAACGTTTTCTTAAACAGGCGGGAGAAGTAATGAACATCATTATAACCGACACTTCGAGCTATTTTTTCTATGTTCCAGTTTGTTTGTTCAAGGAGACAATGAGCTTCCGTCATTCTTTTATTTATTAAGTAAGTTGCGAAGCCTGTGCCTGTCAACTCCTTAAACGTTCTGGAAAAGTAAAACATGCTCAGGTTGGCTTTGCTGGCCATTTGCTCAAGGCTGATATTGTCTGAAAAATTCTGGTTTATGTGATTGAGTATCATTCCCATTGTTGCCTGATGTCGACTCGATGTTTTCAGTTTCTGATTTTGAACAGGACTGACATTCCTTACTACGCGTAAATTATATTCATTACTGATGTAGTTCTCTATAATAATGTGCAAAAGGTGGGCAGCAGATTTAACTTTCATCAGGCTCAGTTCAGGTACCTCATGATACAATTCGATAAGCTTTGATTCTTTTGATAAGTTTTTATCGTTCTCCACTATCTTGGGTAATGGTAGCTTTTCTGTGACACGGGCTTGCCCGCAAGAAACAAACCCTGTCAGATTACCGTTAATGAATATTGGAATGGAGAAGTCTACAAGTCCAGCATGACAGCGATAACATTGAATATGCTGTGCTTTCGTACTTTCAAAACCACCGCAACGATCACATTGCTGGCAATAGGGATGGTAAGCTGCGATTTTTCTGACTTGCTGGCAGAAAGAAGTAAAATTATACCATGGGGATATCTCTTTGCCATTCAGATCTACAGCAACAGAACCCAGACCAGTGGCATTGGCAAAATCGTATACAATATTGTCAAGTATATCGTGGGCGTTTCTCATTTTTACCTGGTAATAAAAGTTGTGATTAGTTAGTTATTCTTGGACGTTCACAAAGATAAATCCATTACATTCGTGACTATGCTATATGATATACTCTTTTTTAAAACCATTGTAAATGGTGCCACATCACATTTTACTGTTGGAGCTTTAAAATATTGATTTCTTGATCTGAGTCATTTTAAGGAAGGTGCGAACAAGTTCCTGATATGAGATCATCATATTCATCCGGAGCGCATCCCAGAGGGACATCATGAGCCATCAACTCACCTTCGCCGATAGTGAATT
>NZ_MTEG01000091.1:0-1457 GCF_002108615.1 Klebsiella sp. YJ | reverse complement strand
CCTGCTATGAGGCTGCTGATAATTATTGCAGCATATTTTATCTTTAAAGAAGCCATACAATTTCTCGCTGAAAAATCAAAACACCTGGCATATGCGCCCGATCATTCATTCACAGTAATCCCTTAATGAATGTTCAGGCGCACTGGATGTATTCGCTCCGGACTGATAATCAGGATTGCGTAACGTTAATGCTTTTGAGTAAGGAGATATTGCCCTGCTGAATAAACGAGAAATCGACATGGTTGCCGGTTTTCAGGGCATTGATAGCGTCGTCTGCATTAACAAAAGTGAAGCGCATGGTCATTGCAGGCCAGCCCACAGCAGGGATTGCTTCGTGCGAAATGGTAATCTTTTTACTATTCATATCAATGTCTTTAACGACACCGGTGCCCTTGATAACCTGCTGTACCGAAGCATCACTGGCAGCATTCATATCGCCATGCTGATGTGTTTCAGCATGAAGACCGGCAGAAAACATGACAGAGAAGGCACCAAATAAAACGGCTTTAAGTGAATTACGCATTTTTAATTTCCTGATTAATTAAATAAATTTACTCTACCCAACCGCCACCCAGCGCGGTAAACAGATTAATTTCGTTAACCTGTCGGGAATAGGTAAGATCGAGAATGGTTTGCTGCGTAGCGAAGAGGGAACGTTCTGCATCCAGCACTTCGATGTAACTGACAGCACCACTTGCATATAATCCTCTGGCACGCTGGAGAGTTATCTGAAGTGAATCAAGATAACGCTGCTGTGACTCAAGTTGCTGGCTAAGGCTGTCGCGCAGCGCAAGCGTGTCGGAAACATCCTTAAAGGCTGACTGAATTTTTTGTTCGTAATTAACCACCGATTGTTGCTGGCGAATTTCAGCCAGCTTCAGATTGGCTTTATTCCTGCCAGCATTAAAAATAGGAATTTCAATTTTAGGGATAAAATTCCACATTCCACTTCCTGACGTAAACAGGCTTGACAGCTCCGTACTGCTTGCGGAAAGACCACTGGTCAGGGTAATGGAGGGGAAAAAGGCCGCTCGCGCTGCGCCAATATTGGCATCAGCCGCTTTCAGCTGATATTCCGCTTCCATAATATCCGGTCGCTGCAGCAAAATTTGTGACGACAGATTTGGTGGCAATTTTACTGGTGCGATCTCCCCGCCTTTCATCCCTTTTTCTGACGGAAGTGCGCGGTACGTTCCCAGCACCAGTTGCAGGGCATTGTTTGCCTGAGCCAGATCGCCTTCTCGTTTGGCTATTTCGGCGCGGGTACTTTCGATTTGTCCTCTCGCCTGTTCAAGTGCCAGAACGTTCGTACTCCCGGTCACGAGCTGTTGCTCAACGAAAGCATAGGACTGTTCATAATTTTTCAGCGTTTCCCGCGCAATACGGAGTTGTTCGTACGCCAGTTGCTGGCTGAAATAGCTCTGTGAAACGTTGGAGACCAGCAGGATGTGTACGGC
>NZ_MTEG01000090.1:0-1514 GCF_002108615.1 Klebsiella sp. YJ | reverse complement strand
GGGGTTCTACGCCGGAACCGCCGAAATTTCCGTTACGCCATTTCAGCCCGCCTGCTAGCGCATCCAAGGGACTGTTTGGAGAACGGAAATAGTGCCCCCCCTCCGAGTTAGCTGATCTGCTTTCTAAACCAAGCCTTGAACTGATTGCGTTTTGAGTGAGTGTACAGGTCGTATTCAATAGGGTACTTTTTACGGAACTCGTTGATTGCTCGCTCACACCCTTCTTTTGTTTTCACTTGCTCAGAGGAAAAACCTACCGATGCTATTTTTTGCATTATCTGAGGATCCGTGTGATGTGAAGGTTTTTTTAATTGAGGGCCGACGTCTAACCCGAACCGAATCAATTTTTCATAAGCTAACTCTCTCACATCAAAAATATGGTCGTTATTCATCAAATCAATCAGGGTATCGATACACTGCTGACATTTATATTTTCCAAGCAAATGAACAGCCAGCATTCTTTTCTCAAATGAATATACGATGTTTTTATTTATTATTATTTCTTTCCTTGCTTTTTCTGTTGGCTCAGATTCTATATATTTATCTTTAGATTCTTCAAGTGAAACTAAGTAATCCGCTGCTGACATGGAATTTTTAACTAAATTTTGTTGGAAGCTACGAAATGCAGTTCGCATATAAGATAAAGGATGAGCCATCGGGTGTGATTTACCAGGTTTTGTTAACCTCTCATGCTCCTGGTAGCGCTTATTAACTCTTTCCCAATCCTTCGGATAGACACGTTTAAACTCAGAAAAGAAAGAATCGAAATCACAACCAACAGGAAGGGAAGATAGCACAGTTGCTATTTTGAATTCTTTTTTCGGTATAACACTACCTTTTGATACCCGTTGTCTACTCATAGTCACTTTCTCCACACCAAATTTGGTTACAAACCCCACTTTGACATGAGGTTAAAATTTGAATTATATAAGATTTTTGTGGAAGCGCTACAACTTATCGACATCCACATTCCAAGCCTGACGATCGCTTATCTGAACAAGGTAGCCAGCTTTTTTCAATGTATTTAAGAAATAGGGTTGTAAGCCGTAATCTGCCAAAATTTTGTCACCTTTTAGATAGGGATTTTGATTACGTCCTTTTACTACGTAAATCATCTTTCATCGCATCAATCATGTCTTTCTCTAAGATTTCATTTTTCCTAGCTTCATCATCAGTATAAACAGCTTCACTTATCAGACTTGCAACTTTGTCTGAACCAAATAGCTTGACCTTCATGTGTGCAAGCCCGAAATCTTTAGATGTCTCGTGATTTTTTATGACTGATATCTTATGTAACGCCAAAATAATCCCGATATATGTATCACATGTTTCGGCATATTGAGTTTTATTTCCTCCGGATTTTTTATTTAAAAAATAATCCACAATTGATTTTAAAATAGCGCCTAAACCAACCCCACCTAAAATCGCTAAGAGCGAATCCATTTTTACCTCTAAAATAATGTAGTTAATTTTATTGTTAAGTCTGAAATTACATTAAATCACACCTACCCAAC
>NZ_MTEG01000089.1:0-1517 GCF_002108615.1 Klebsiella sp. YJ | reverse complement strand
GAATGATGTCACGCTGAAAATGCCGGCCTTTGAATGGGTTCATGTGCAGCTCCATCAGCAAAAGGGGATGATAAGTTTATCACCACCGACTATTTGCAACAGTGCCGTTTGGGCACTAGATCGGCTCGGCGGTTCATTGGGTCAAGTCATTACTTTACTCGACGACCTGAAGAAACGCGGAATAACTTTCATAGCCATCAAGGACAGAATAGACACAAATGCGCCAGTTATAGGGGAAATCTATACTCATCTGATGGCGATATTCTCTAGCTTTGAACGCAACCGCAATATTGAAAGAACGCGCTCAGGCCTTGCAGCTGCACGCGCAAGGGGCCGTGTGGGAGGGAGAAAACCGTCACTTTCTGAAGAAGATGTTAAACAAATTAGAATCTTACTTGCTGATCCTGAAATGACAGTTGGTGCAGTTGCTAAGCGCTTCAACGTTTCTCGCATGACTATTTATCGCTACACCACAAAATCATGAATGACCGCAGCATGGCGGTTTTATTTTCTTATGCCCGTCAGGGCATGGAAGGCGACCACGCCGGACTTAAACGGGCACCGGCCGCAAATCGCCGGAAACCGCAACGCTGACCGTATCGCCCGGCCCAGCCCCTCCCTGCAAAGCCATAACCCAGCCCGCCGCCACGCAGCTGCCGCACGTCCCCCACGGTGGTGCGCAGTGGGCGCCGCGCGCCTGCGCGCGGGAACGGCGGCCCGCCTTCGGGTCGCGGCGCCGTACTGCGCGTTAGCGGCCGCACGCGGCCGGTTACGGGGGACACTACGCCATACGACCAGCGACCCGCTGAGCTGCACAATCCACGGATAACACAAGCTACATACATGTCGATATGGGAATCGGCCCACCTTGCCGGGCTGCGTAATTGCATCGGACTTGACTACCCATTTGCATTTTACTTGGTGACCGTTTGCAGATTACTTGACCATCACCAACTAAATCTGTCCCATTAGATTTAGTTGGCGTAAGGCCTTACATCTTAACGGCTGCTGTGTGCCAAAAGCGGAAGTTGGAGTGCCAGAGGCGCTCTAAAAATTAATGGTTCGTTATGCAGGGATACAAACAAATACCTGCATGGTTTCTATGGCTTTTTGATTGGATTCATGTATGACGGTAATGCCTTCATTCCGTCAGCTTTTGCAGTGCTTACCTCCATGTATAGACGATTGATAAGAATGATTTGTATACTTCCTCATATCTACAGATTTTTCAGGTACTCACATGAAAATGACACGCTTAGAAGCTATCAAGGCATGGGGAAGAGCAAGCCGAGAAGGTAAGCCAATTCCCGAAGAGGTCAGAGAAGTTCTGATCAGCACCCAACAAAATGATAGTAGCCATGATTTCCATGTAGAACCCACTACAGCTAAAGTTAGAGTTAGCAAAGAGCAAGGGAAGGTGCGAACAAGTCCCTGATATGAGATCATGTTTGTCATCTGGAGCCATGGAACAGGGTTCATCATGAGTCATCAACTTACCTTCGCCGACAGTGAATTCA
>NZ_MTEG01000088.1:0-1604 GCF_002108615.1 Klebsiella sp. YJ | reverse complement strand
GAATGATGTCACGCTGAAAATGCCGGCCTTTGAATGGGTTCATGTGCAGCTCCATCAGCAAAAGGGGATGATAAGTTTATCACCACCGACTATTTGCAACAGTGCCAATGATTTTGCTGCGGCAATGAGGCGTATCGATAATAAAAAGAATGTCCGTTTTGATAAAGTGCACAAGAAGCTCCCGGGCCTTGTCGCTATGCACTCAACAAGAAATATCCTTTTCATCAAGTCCCAGCTTAAAAAAGTTACTTTTTCATGGCGGCTAAACCGAAACCAGGAAGTTAAAACAGCAGAGCAACTTGTGAGTTTGTTGGAGCGCAGGAGAGCCTCAGAAGTAAAAAATGTAGCAACTACCAATTTGAATGTCGTGTCTAATATCGATAAGGCTTTACACCGTCTTGAATTTCACCCACTGAAGCAGGGCGAATCTTATCGCCTTTGTCGAACTAACTCTTTCCCTGTTCCGATTGCTCACATTTTTGCATTTAGGCCTGAAGGGCAGGAACGAAACGGGAATAAATATGCTGAGACTGATTATTCAGTAGTAAAAGCATCCTTGCCCATTTTCGCAGCAGGCAACATACCTCAATTAAAAACGCTCTCTGACTGGGCTCCTGAAAACAGCCAGGGTCCGTCCAACCAACGGAAGCTGAGCCTGAAATATACAGAACTCGTGCCGGGGGCTGAGCTGGGCATTTTCATTGTCAGCCCCGAAAATTAAGGAACAACAATGCAATGGATTTCCACAGCCAGCCAGAAAATCGATGAGCGTCTCTATCGTGTCTGCGTCTGGGTAAAAAAATATCACGCTGATGCGATTAACCGCGTTGTGCTAACCGTTGATCTAAGTAAAGCCCGACATGACCCTGACGAGGACCAGGTAAGAGCAGAGCTGCTGTGCGGCCATTATTTTTTGCTTCGTAAGGAAAACGCTTCGAACTCTGCGCCTGACGATCAAAAGTTTGCTTTCCTGCCTGACGGGCGCAATCTGTGTTGGCAGACCGCAACCCCGGTGCTTCAGCATCTCCTACTCAATAAAAACGTTCCTGAGTCGCTGAGGTTGCTTACGGACTACATACATATGCGTCTGGCCAGGCTGACAATGGTACCAATGTCCGGAACCATCATGAACGAGGCTCTGCTGGACAGCATCAGCTGGGTTAAGGTGGATTTGACCTACTTCTGGCAGTACGAACAGCTCAGCTCTCATCTGGGACCCATCCAGATAACCCACAAGGCACTAGTACGCTTCGGGCACCTGGCTAAGAATGATGAAAACTCCAGTGCCATAAGAATCCTGCGTCAGCGTCTGTCTTCAGAATTCTTACAAGAATTTCAGATGGCTGAGGATGAGCTAAAGCGCAAACAGTCGTTGATGGGCACCATGGACGTGAAAATGCTGTTTCATGCTCATTACCCCAGCCAGAAGATGCTGGTGGCTCGATATAAAAATGGTTGGGTAATGGTGGATTGTTTTCTGTTTCATCATACCAAACCTAAGGAAGGTGCGAATAAGCAGGTCATTTCTTCCCAAGCTGACTCGCTGATTAAAATTTCGCGGATCTGGGCCGATTTTTTTCCCGCAAACACATCGAATCAGCCTA
>NZ_MTEG01000087.1:0-1795 GCF_002108615.1 Klebsiella sp. YJ | reverse complement strand
CCCTGCGAACCGCTCAGGGCTTTATTGATTCTATTTTTGCCCTGATGGATGTCCCGCTGCGCTGTCCGGATTACACCAGTGTCAGCAAGCGGGCAAAGTCGGTTAACGTCAGTTTCAAACACCCATCCGGGGTGAAATTTCGCATCTGGTGATTGATTCCACAGGGCTGAAAGCCTTCGGTGAAGGTGAGTGGAAAGTCAAAAAGCACGGCAAAGAGCGCCGTCGTATCTGGCGAAAACTGCATCTGGCTGTTGACGCGAGCAGGCATGAAGCCATCTGCGCGGACCTGTCACTGAACAACGTCACGGACGCTGAAGCTTTCCCGGGGCTTATCCGGCAGACCCACCGAAAAATCAGGTCAGCGGCGGCGGACGGCGCTTACGATACGCGGCGATGTCATGACGAACTGCGTCGCAAGAAAATCAGCGCGCTCATTCCTCCCCGAAAGGGAGCGGGCTACTGGCCGGGTGTGGGAACAGCCCTGCGAAACCTTGCAGCAGCGTTCACACATTACAATGAAAACCACCCGCCCAGCGCGCTGGGATATCACTCTCCGAGAGAATACCGGCGGCTGCGGGCATCGTTAACTTAAGATACAAAAGCTGTCCGGAGATGGCGGGTCAAGATCAGTTGGAGTCATCCCCCATAGGAATTAGGATTTATCTTACTGCCATTGTATATTGCCCCACGCTGCATGTTGCAAAACAACAGCATCTACAACAGCATCATGTGAGGATATAATGATAGATCTTTTTTTCCTGGGACTTACTGTTATTCTTTTCTTTGTTTCTATTGTATCCCTATTCTCATACATAAGAGAGCGCAGGATAGTCAAAAGGGCATTTACCCGTAAAAAAGGGTAATGACTTCAATCGATAGAATTTTCGGTAATGGTCCCAACTTACTGATAGTGTTTTATGTTCGGTGGATTGGCCCTATATTTCCAGACACTTTTTATCACTTAACCCATTAATGGTTCGCCGCCGCAGATATTCCCGTGGCGAACGATACCCCAGTGCACTATGCGGATGCCATTCGTTGTAATGTTCGAAGGCCTCCGCAAGGTTCTTTGCCGCTGTTAACCCGTCGGGCTTCGGCATGATGCTGATGTAATCCCGCTTCATCGTTTTCACGAAGCTCTCCGCCATCCCGTTGCTTTCCGGGCTACGTTCCGCCATATGTTTAGGCTCCAGTCCTACCATTCTGGCGAACTGATGTGTCCGGTGAGACCGGTAGGCCGACCCGTTATCCATCAGCCACTCAAAGGGTGATGACGGCAGGTTGCTGCCGAAGCGTCGTTCCACCGCACCCAGCATCACGTCCTGTACGGTTTCGCTGTCATATCCACCATTACTTGCCGCCCAGTGCACAGCTTCACGATCGCAGCAGTCCAGCGCGAACGTGACCCGCAGTTTTTCACCATTATCACAGCTGAACCCGAAGCCGTCAGAGCACCACCGCTGGTTACTTTCTCCAACGGCCACTCTCCCTGTATGCACCCGTTTAGAGGGGGTATTGCCGGTTTACGCTCAAGCAGCAGTGCATTCTGACGCATGATGCGGTATACACGTTTGGCATTGATCACCGCCATGTCGTCAGTTTCTGATTGTCTGCGCAGCAGTGCCCATATTCTGTTTCCAGCGTTGCAACACGTCTCGATATCACCACCCACAGCCTTTACGCCTGGATAAAGAAGTACGGTCCGGATACCGGATCCCGCGGGCACGTAAAGGCAAGGCCAGTATCGTGTCGCCCAACAGGCTCCAGCGACAGTTCAATCCGGATGCTCCGGATG
>NZ_MTEG01000086.1:0-1882 GCF_002108615.1 Klebsiella sp. YJ | reverse complement strand
TGTTCATAATTTTTCAGCGTTTCCCGCGCAATACGGAGTTGTTCGTACGCCAGTTGCTGGCTGAAATAGCTCTGTGAAACGTTGGAGACCAGCAGGATGTGTACGGCACGACGGGCTTCTTCGCTGGCAAAGTAGTTCTGGCGATCAGCCTCACTCATGTTCTTAAGTTTGCCAAAAAAATCGAGCTCATAGCTGAGCTCCAGACCCGCGTCGTACTCCTGTGTGGTCGGCTTGTCACCTTTCAGACCACCGTTGTATGTGATCCCGGATGAGGCATTCAGTTGGGGATAACGATCTGCATCCGTGACGTTGAACTGGGCCCGGGCCTCTTCAACCTTCAGGGCAGCCATTCTCAAATCACGGTTATTATTCAGGGCTTCACCGATCAGCCTGCTGACCTGGGGATCGACAAAAAAGTTTCGCCAGCCCGTATCCTGATAGCTGTTTACCGCAGGCGTCAGACTGTTTTTAGACAATGAAAACTGCTGGGGAACCGGAGCTGGCGGACGCTGATATTCAGGTGCCAGAGAAACACAACCAGCCAGGATGAATATGGTACTGATGCTGAGTAATTTTAATTTGAACATAACGCTTCTCGTACAGGCAGACCTGGTAAATGGTTCAAACGAAGTCCAGAGTATTGATAGGGATACTTTACCGAACGCTCTCTGTTTGCCGGGTGACAGGATAATGACAATGTTGTCATTTTTGCTGTAATCCGTTGATAACGATCGTGGGCGCAATAAAATGACATTAGCAGCCAGCCGGGGAGCATGATGAAAATATTAATCGTTGAAGACGAAATTAAAACAGGTGAATATCTCAGCAAGGGGCTGACAGAGGCGGGGTTCGTCGTGGATCACGCTGATAATGGTCTGACCGGATATCATCTTGCCATGACAGCCGAGTATGATTTAGTCATCCTGGATATCATGCTGCCTGATGTAAACGGCTGGGATATCATCCGTATGCTGCGCAGTGCCGGAAAGGGGATGCCGGTATTACTGCTGACGGCCCTTGGCACGATTGAACACAGGGTCAAAGGACTTGAGCTGGGTGCGGACGATTATCTGGTGAAGCCCTTTGCGTTTGCTGAACTGCTCGCCCGGGTAAGAACCCTCCTCAGGCGGGGAAACACGATGATCACGGAAAGCCAGCTTAAAGTGGCTGACCTCTCGGTTGATCTCGTATCCAGAAAAGTCAGCCGCGCCGGGAACCGCATTGTGCTCACCAGTAAAGAGTTCAGCTTGCTGGAATTCTTCATTCGCCATCAGGGAGAAGTTCTTCCCCGCTCCCTGATTGCCTCTCAGGTCTGGGACATGAATTTTGACAGCGACACTAACGCGATTGATGTCGCAGTAAAGCGACTCCGCGCTAAAATAGACAACGATTACGGGACAAAACTGATCCAGACAGTGCGGGGCGTGGGCTACATGCTGGAGATCCCGGATGCATAGCAAACCGTCCAGACGCCCTTTCTCACTCGCTCTGCGGCTGACCTTTTTTATCAGCCTGTCCACAATACTGGCGTTTATCGCCTTCACCTGGTTTATGCTGCATTCTGTTGAAAAGCATTTTGCCGAGCAGGATGTCAGCGATCTGCAACAAATCAGCACCACACTGAGCCGTATACTCCAGTCCCCGGCAGATCCGGATGAAAAAAAAGTAAGCAAAATAAAGGAATCAATTGCCAGCTACCGCAACGTTGCCCTTTTGCTCCTCAATCCCAGGGGTGAAGTGCTCTTTAGCTCAGCTCAGGGGGCGGCACTACGCCAGGCAGTGAATTCAGCAGATTTTAGCGAGCACAGCCGCGCACGGGATGTCTTTCTCTGGACGGTGGAGGATCCTGCGGGACCGATGGATACCGGGTCCGAAATGAAGA
>NZ_MTEG01000085.1:0-1968 GCF_002108615.1 Klebsiella sp. YJ | reverse complement strand
GCGCCCCCAGTGGGCGTCCTTCTGCACTGATTCACCCTGACGTCAGGGTTTATATCGATAATATACAGAGGTGAGTATGAAAAAAGTGGTTCTAATGGCCCTGGCTCTCGGCCTGTCACTGCCTGCAATGGCGAGTGAAAAAGTCATTGATATGTACAAATCTGAAAACTGTGGCTGTTGTTCCCTGTGGGGCAAAGCGATGGAAAAAGACGGGTTCGAAGTGCGAACTCACGTCATGAATGATCAGGCGCTGTCAGCCCTGAAAGAAAAGCATGCTGTTCCTGCTGGACTACGAAGTTGTCATACCGCGGTTGTAGGTAATTTGATCATTGAAGGCCATGTGCCTGCGGCAACGATACATAAGGCCATGCAGTCTGGTTCGGGTATATACGGTCTCGCCACCCCCGGTATGCCAGCAGGAAGTCCGGGAATGGAGATGGGGGCCCGAAAAGAGGCTTACGATGTTATCGCATTCTCACCGGAGGGCAGTAAAAAAGTCTTCCAGCGAATCGAATAGTCAGCGGAACGGCTGATAACGGGACGCCGGCAGCAGGCACTCTTATGCCGGCGGCATTCGTGGTAATCGCATCCATGACATATCCTGAAGACAGAAAATGCTTCAGATATGCATAAGGAGAGTTACTGTGAAAAATGACAATGCAGTGGAACATAACAACCAGACTGCTTCTGAGCAGACATCATCCCCGGACGAGAGTCACGCATTGCATAAGGTGAGAGATCCCGTGTGCGGGATGGTCATCCTGCCTGACAAGGCGCACAGCAGCATTCGATACCAGGACCATCAGCTTTATTTCTGCTCCGCCAGCTGTGAGAGCAAATTTAAAGCCCATCCCGATCATTATTTTACCGAAGATGCCAGTGAACATCACCATCACCACGACCACCATGAAGTCAGCCCTGATAAGATAAAACAGTCTCACCGCCAGGCGGAGAAAGAGATTTCTGAAGGTGTGTGGACATGTCCGATGCATCCGGAGATACGCCGTAGTGGTCCCGGAAGCTGTCCTGTCTGTGGAATGGCACTGGAGCCGCTCGTAGCTACGGCATCCACGGGGACGAGTGATGAACTTCGCGACATGACAAGACGCTTCTGGCTGGGGTTGTTGCTGGCGTTTCCGGTTCTGATACTCGAAATGGGTTCTCATCTGTTTCCCGCTTTGAGGAATACAGTACCGCCACAGTACAACACATGGCTGCAGTTACTTCTGGCCTCTCCTGTCGTTTTGTGGTGTGGCTGGCCATTCTTCGCCCGGGCCGGAATGTCGTTACGTAACCGCTCCCTGAATATGTTTACCCTTGTTGCAATGGGGACCGGCGTAGCCTGGGTTTACAGCGTCATTGCAACCGTCTTCCCCTCCTGGTTTCCTGCATCGTTCAGAAACATGGATGGCCTGGTGGCCATTTATTTTGAAGCCGCAGCTGTTATTACGGTGCTTGTTCTGCTGGGACAGGTCCTTGAATTGCGGGCAAGGGAACAAACCTCAGGTGCCATTACTGCACTTCTGAACCTTGCCCCCAAAACCGCCAGGCGGTTGGATCATGACGGTCATGAAACGGATATTAATGCGGAAGATGTCCTGCCTGGCGATAAGCTCCGCATCAGACCTGGAGAGAGTATTCCGGTCGACGGTATCGTGGTCGAAGGCAAAACAACCGTGGATGAATCGATGGTGACCGGGGAGTCTATGCCGGTTACCAAAACGGAGGGTGAACCCGTCATTGGGGGGACGATTAATCAGACAGGTAGTCTTATCATCCGTGCAGAGAAAGTCGGTGATGAAACGATGCTCTCACGAATTGTTCAGATGGTCGCTGATGCACAGCGTTCGCGGGCCCCCATCCAGAGAATGGCTGACAGCGTTTCAGGCTGGTTTGTTCCTCTGGTGATACTTATCGCGGTTGTTGCTTTCATGATCTGGTCTGTCTGGGGGCCCGAGCCCAGGATGG
>NZ_MTEG01000084.1:0-2066 GCF_002108615.1 Klebsiella sp. YJ | reverse complement strand
TGTATAACAGCAAAAGGCCACATAAATCACTCGAACTGATGACGCCAGTGGACTATATTTTACGTGAGAGTAAAAATTGCAATATGTGGTGGACCCATACATCTCCTTGCCTTACGGCAGCTAAGAGGCTACTCTGTTGGTGTCTAGTCAAGCAGATGGCCTCGTGTGGTTGGTTAATGAAAATTAACGTCCTACGGGGCTTTCTTCTTTCTGCCTCACAACATCAAAACACTCAAACATCATGAGGCAAAAAGCCTCAAGCGCCGACACCATTATACCGTGTTTACTCCCATCCTCCCAGGGCTAATAAGCTGGTAAGTTAATAACTTTTAAGATGGTTTCCGCCGTGTTTCTGCCCTGCATCCCGGCATCTGCTGGAGTTCAGTCATGAATTTTCCCCTCTGTCGATATGCTCCGGTTACCACTTCTGCGCCGTCCAGTGTAGCGGTTCTGTGCAGACGCAATGTAGTGCCAGAACAACCCCCTTGTTCGCCAGCTGCGCCCATGTCTGATGTTAACCAAACGACTCAGCTACCAGATTGAAGATTTACGCCCAAATAGAGGTCTACGCCTATGACAAAATTCTCCAGGCAATATCAGATATCAGTAGCGTCATATCCGAAAGAGATTTTTAAAGTCACTTTTCCTGATTGTATTTCTTTCAAAATATAATGACGGTAAGGTTATTTAGCCAATTGACGCGCCACTTGAATAAGTTATTATTACTTACAGGCACTCTGAACTATCAGCAATTTCACAGACTCAACAATGCCTGTAGAAATATCTTTGTATCGGTATTATTTAAGGAATCAATTATGACACTCACTGCATATTACCAGCTAAGGAATACAAAAGCCGCAGGTCTTGGTTTCGAATTGCTGACCAGTGAACCGGGAGCCTTTATTGTGCTGGAAGAATGCAGTTATGAGAAACCGTATGAAATTGCCCGCTATGGGCATAACGGGAGTGCAGGCGATCGTTCGAATGCGTTCAGCTGCGCGATGAATAAAGCCCGTAGTCTGCAGAATTACAGTGGAGCAAAACTGGATTACAACGTTTACGAAGAAACTGCCTGAATCATCCTGTAATAGCTGTGTGTAGTCTTTGCCCGCCGCTGGCGGGCTTTTTTATGTGACACCGGGCAGGAGCGCCAGGCATCATGACAGCGCCCTATCCTCTCTTGCTTCACTTCCTGTCAGGTTGTAGTGGTTTACTGAATTTGGCCACCTGAACAGAGGTGATATGCTCATCTCAGAACAATACAGGTGTCCCAATGAAAAAAAGAAATTTCAGCGCAGAGTTTAAACGCGAATCCGCTCAACTGGTCCTTGATCAAAACTACACCGTTGCAGCTGCGGCCAGTGCTATGGACGTGGGGCTTTCTACCATGACGCGATGGGTAAAGCAGTTACGGGATGAACGACAGGGCAAAATACCTAAAGCCTCTCCTATAACCCCGGAACAGATTGAAATACGTGAGTTAAAGAAAAAGCTACAACGCATTGAAATGGAAAACGACATATTAAAAAAGGCTACCGCGCTCTTGATGTCAGACTCCCTGAACAGTTCTCGTTAATCGAGAAACTCAGAGCGCAGTATCCTGTGGTCACACTCTGCCACGTGTTCGGGGTTCATCGCAGCAGCTACAAATACTGGGTGAAAAGCCCCGAAAAGCCAGACGGCAAGCGGGCTGTATTACGTAGTCAGGTTCTGGAGCTGCATAACATTAGCCATGGCTCTGCTGGCGCGAGAAGTATCGCCATCATGGCAACCCTGAGAGGCTTCAGAATGGGACGCTGGCTTGCCGGCAGGCTCATGAAAGAACTGGGACTGGTGAGTTGTCAGCAACCCACCCACCGGTATAAACGTGGTGGCCATCAACACATCGCTATCCCAAATCACCTTGAGCGACAGTTCGCAGTGACAGAGCCTAATCAGGTATGGTGCGGCGATGTGACGTATAGTGTGCCCGGAGTTCAGGGCGGGCATGGATGCTTAAATGAACCGCGAGTCTGTCTGGAATATTGAACCGGTAACTCACGATGAGAAACCCAACAATCCCACCG